>JAHIQV010000078.1 GCA_018903185.1 Gammaproteobacteria bacterium
CGGGCCTGCCGGGGCCGCGGCGCGCGCGGCATTGGCGTCAAGCGCGGCCTGCAGCGCATCGGGTACGGCCACCGGCAGGGCCGCGGCGGCGGGCCAGTCGCCTTGCACCGGCACGGTCAGGCGCACGCCGGCACTGCCCGCGCCTTCGCCGGGCGGGTTGGCCTGGGCCACCACCAGGGCGAGCTGGGCCGGGCTGTCGCTGCGCTGCGGTGAAAGGGGCACGCGGGCGGTCCAGCGTGCGCCGTCCCAGGCCTGGGTCCAGGCGGCGCCGGGTTCGATCAGGCCTGTGGCTTCGGGGAAAAACTCCAGTTTTTGCCCCTGCCAGGCCGCGGGCAGGCCGGCGAGCGAGGCGTTCAGAAAGCCGGGTTCGGGCGCCAGCGCGCTGTCGGCGGCGGGCTGGTCTTTCGGGCCGGCGGCCAGCGCGGCCTCGAACGCCAGGCCGTTCAGCGCGGTCGAGCCTTGCACGGGGATGCGCAGCGTGAAGTTGCCTTCTTCGGGAATGCATTCCTGGCGGCAGGCGAGCCAGGCGGCGTAGAGCTGCACGTCCACATGGCTGCCCTTGAAGCCGGGCGCCACGGTCAGCGGCACCGGCAGCAGCACGGTGCCGTCGTAGCCGTAATTGGCCAGTGTGCCAAGCGGGAACTTGCGCGGCGTGGGCCAGGCGATGTCACCGGCCGTCACGCCCTCGGGCAGGGTCCACTGCAGCTCGGTAGGCAGGCCGGAGTCGCCGGAGTTCTTCCAGTAGGTGTGCCACTCTGGGGTGTGCGTGAGCTGCAGGCCGACCCAGAGCTTTTGCCCGGGCGCAGCGCCTTCGGGCGCGTGGGCCAGCAGCTCGCCCTGCACCATCTGGGGCAGGGTCTGGCCGGTGGCGCCACCGAGGATGCCCTGCGCCTGCACGGCGAGCGGCAGCAGCAAAGCCAGCGACAAGGCCGGAAGCCGGCGCTGGACAGAGCGGACGGCACATGAAAGCAGTTTCTGGAGCATCGGGAGCGGGTTGTGGGGGGTCGTCGCAGCGGTGGGCGGGCGGTGCCAGTGAAGTATGAGGGCGCTACCGGCTTCAAGTTCCTGGGACCCGGCGCGTCCGGGATGGGACCGAATATAAGTCAGTGCTGTTGGTTTGTCAGGGTCAAGTCTGGTGGCTTCATGCAGGCCGTCTATCGGAATCATTGAACGGTTGGGGTGGTCAGAGGGTTCACAGAACCAGAAGCTTTATGTAAAAACCGAATCCTGGACGGATCTGCATGGAGGCTTGTGCATGGGATCGATCGTCGAACGCGCCTTGCTGCCGTGGGCGCAGCGGATGAAGAACCAGGTGAACCTGCCGGTGCGCCTGAGCTGGGGCGCGGGTGGCGGCGCTTCGCTGGCCTTGGGCGACTTCGAGCAGCCGATGGTGGAGATCCGCGTGCGCGACCCGTCGGCGCTGCCGCTGCTGATCGATCCGGGGCTGGACACACTGGGCCAGGCCTATGTGGAGGGGCTGGTGGATGTGGACGGTTCGGTGGCCGACATCCTGGCCGTGGCGCACCGGCTGGCCGAGTCTGCCCAGCCCGAAGCCGGCTTGCTCGGGCGCATCCGCCGACGCTTTGGCCACACGCGCGAGAGCGACAGCGAGGCGATCCAGTACCACTACGACGTGTCGAACGCGTTCTACGCCCAGTGGCTGGGCGAAGGCATGGTGTATTCCTGCGCCTACTTCGAACACGGTGACGAAACGCTGGACGAAGCGCAGTTGAAGAAGATCGACCACATCCTGCGCAAGATCCGCCTGCAGCCGGGACAGCGCCTGCTCGACATCGGCTGCGGCTGGGGCGCGCTGGTGCTGCGCGCGGCGCAGCAGTATGGCGCGCAGTGCGTGGGCGTGACGCTGTCGAAAAACCAGTACGAGCTGGCGCGCGAGCGGGTGCACGCGGCCGGGCTGCAGGACCGCATTCAGATCCGCTTGCAGGACTACCGCGACGTGAGCGACGGCCCGTTCGACCGCATCACCAGCGTGGGCATGTTCGAACACGTTGGACTGGACCACCTGGCGAGCTACTTTGGCCACATCCGCCGCCTGCTCAAGCCCGATGGCTGGGTGATGAACCACGGCATCACCAGCACCGACGCCTGCGACGGCGAAACGCGCCACGGCGGCGGCCATTTCATCGACCGCTATGTGTTTCCGCGCGGCGAGCTGCCGCACATCGGCACCGTGTTGCGCACGCTGCAGGAAGGTGGGCTCGAAGCCTTCGACGTGGAGAACCTGCGCCGCCACTACCAGCGCACCACCCAGCTCTGGAGCGAGGCGTTTGAGGCCAACACCGGGTGCATCAAACCGCTGCTGGACGAGAAGCGCTGGCGCATCTGGCGCATCTACCTCGCGGGCTGCGCGCTGGCGTTCGAGAACGACGAGGTGGCGCTCTACCAGGTGCTGTGCCGGCCGGCCGGGCAGGGCACGGCGGGGCTGCCGTGGTCGCGGAGCTGGATGTACCGAGAGTAGCCCCCCACACGCCAACGCTGACACGCGTCGCGTGAAACGGTCCATCCCGAAGGCACCGAGGAACCGGATTTTCCGGGCCTCAGGTGTCGCCCCTTTCAGGGGGTGGCGCCGAAGGCGACGCGGTGGGGGCCTCCTGAAATCCGAGCACCACGCGGCGCGTGGTGGCGCTCTTCTTTTCGATCTTGGTGACCACCACGCGGCCGATTTCGGCGGTGTTGGCCACATGCGTGCCGCCGCAGGGCTGCAGGTCGATCAGGCTGGTCTCGCCGATGCGCACGGTGCGCACCGTGCCGCTGCCGCGCGGCGGCGAGACGCTCATGCTCTTGACCAGCGACGGGTTGGCGTCCAGTTCGGCGTCGCTGATGGCGCCGATGTGCACCGGGTGCGCCGCGGCCACCAGCGCGGCGATGCCGGCGCTGAGCGCATCCTTGTCCAGCGGATCGGTGAGGGCCAGATCGAGCCGCGCGTAGTCGGGCGTGATCGAGCAGCCGTTGACGGGCACCGGCACCAGGTGGCACAGCAGGTGGGTGGTGGTGTGAAAACGCATCAACCGGTGGCGCCGCGCCCAATCGATGCGGGCGGTCAGCGCCGTGCCCGGTTGCAGCGTGGCGAGCAGCGCGTCCTGGTCCGGGGCGGGCACATGCACGATGTCGGCGGTGGGCCGGCCTTCGGCGTCCTTGCCCTTGCGGGTATCGGCGATGGTGATCGAGGTACCGTCGGCCAGCAGCAGTTCGCCCGCGTCGCCGGCCTGCCCGCCGCCGAGCGGGTAGAACACGCTGCGGTCGAGCACGATGCCGTGCTGGTTGACGGCGGTGACGGTGGCGCTGCACTCGGTGAGGTAGGCGTCCTGGCGGAAGAGGTCCTGGGTCATGGCTTCATCTTACGGGGCAGCGGCCACAAGCCGTAAACTGCCGCCATGAAAGCGCCCGCCCGCCACTGGTCCGACCTCAGCACCGCCGACTTCGCTGCGCTCGACCGCGCGCGTGCCATCGCGGTGCTGCCGGTGGCCGCCACCGAGCAGCACGGGCCGCACCTGCCGCTGTCGGTGGACACCGACCTGGTCAACGGCGTGATCGCCGCCGCGCTGCCGCACATCCCGCACGACCTGCAGGCGCTGTTTTTGCCGACGCAGGCGGTGGGCTTCAGCCCGGAGCACACGCGCTTCGCCGGCACGCTCACGCTCAAGGCCGAGACGGTGTTGCGCCTGTGGACCGAGATCGGCGAGTGCGTGGCCGCCAGCGGCGTGAAGAAGCTGGTGCTGCTCAACGCCCACGGCGGCCAGGTGGGCCTGATGGACCTGGTGGCGCGCGACCTGCGCGCGCGGCTGGGCATGCTGGTCTACAGCGTGAACTGGTTCAGCCTGCCGCTGACCGATGCGCAGGGGCAGGACGTGAACGCGCGTTTCAGCGCCGACGAACACCGCTTCGGCATCCACGCCGGCGAAATCGAAACGGCCATGATGCTGGCGCTGCGCCCTGAGCGGGTGCGCATGGAGCAGGCCGAGTATTTCCGTTCCACCTCGCAGGACCGCGCGATGCACTTTCCCATCCTCGGCAACGGCCGGAGCGCCAAGCTCGGCTGGATGATGCAGGACTACAACGCCAACGGCGCGGTGGGCAACGCGGGCGCCGCCAACGCCGAGAACGGCCACGCCGTTCTCGACGCCGCGGGCCGCGCGCTGGCGCAGTTGCTGGGCGAGATCGACCGCCTGCCGCCCGACACGCTCACCGAACGCACCGCGTTCGACTGATCAGGCGTACGTGATCCAGTCCCGGTGGTCCGGGCTGTCCAGGTGCGGCAGCGTGTTGTAGGTCAGCAGGGTGTGGCGCCGGGCGCTGAACTGGAACTCGGTGACGGCGCTGTTGCGGATGCGCATGTTCAGGTCAATGGTGGCGTCCGGGCTCAGGCCCAGCACGTGGCCCACCGCGGTGGCGATCGGCCCCCCGCTGGAGACGATCAGCACGTTCTGACCCTTGTGGTTCGCCCGCACATGGTCCAGCGCGCTGGTGATGCCGTGCACGAAGTCGGTGTATTCCGGCATGCCCTGTGGGCTCACGGTGCCCGCCATCCACTGCGCGAGACCGTCGCGCAGCAGCCGGAAATGCGCGCGATAGCCCTCGGGTGAGTGGGGATCGCCGAGCACGGCTCCACTTCTGCAGGGCAGCACGGCGCGGATCACCGCCTCGCTGTTGTATTCGTTGAGTCCCGGCCACACCAGCGGTTCGATGTCCAGCCCGGCCCCGCTGGCGATGCCGGCCCAGGTTTGGGCGTGGCGCTTGAGGCTGCCCGTGAGCACGGCGCCGAAGCGCAGGCCGCGCTCGGCCCAGTAGCGGCCCAGTCGCTCGCTCTGCCGCTGGCCGAGCGCGCTGAGCTGGTCGTAGTCGTCTGCGCCAAACGAGGCCTGGCCATGGCGCACAAGGTAGAGGATTCCCATGGGGTCATTCTGGTGGAGGCCGGGGCCCGGGCTTTGTCCCGACAGCGACTGCCGGCCTCCGTGCCGGCTGCGCTTTGGCCCCCGGCGGAAAATCGCGCTGGAGAATCAGGGCACATCTGGCGTTTGGCCGATGGGTCCTGTGCTTCAATGGAACCACGAAAAACCTGCCCACCTCCATGCAACTTGACTTGTTGACCATCCTGGCACTTCGGCTTTGCGTCGATGGGCTGGCGACCGCCGCGTTCTTCGCGCAAGCGCGCCGCCATCCCTCTGTGGGCGGGCCGGGCTGGTGGACGGTCTCCGGGGTGTTGGCGGCTCTGGGTTCGGTGGGGCTGGGGCTGCGTCCCGACGGACCCGAGTTGCTCACCTTCGGCGTGGCCAACACCGCGTTCGTCGCCAGCGCGGCGTTCTTGTGGATCGGACTTCGCAGTTACCTGGGGCAGCCCTACGCGCTGCGGCCGGTGCTGGCGGCCCTGCTGGCCGTGTTCGTTGGCAATGTGTTGCTGACCTCGGTCTGGGACTCGATGGCGGCGCGCCAGATCCTGTTTTCCGCGGCGGGTGTCGTGATCGCCGGCCTGGCCTTGAACGACATCCGCCGCTTCGACCCCCTTCACCGCATCCTCGAATTGCAGGTGCTGCGCTGGGTCACCTGGTTCAAGCTCGTGGCGCTGATCGGGCTGGCGGTGAGCGTCTGGTTCCTGCCGGTCAGCGCCACCGGAGAACGCACGAGCCCGGCGGTGCCTGTGCTCTTGCTGGGCACCATGATCGACGTGCTGCTGCGCCTGGTGATCTTCAGTTCTCTGGTCACGCTGCGCCTGCAGCAGCAGGGTGATCGCGCGCGGCAGGTGCTGCAGATCCGCGAGGCCGACTCGCGGGCGCTGATCGAAAACCTGAGCGCTGGCGTGATGGTGTTCCGGCCCGACCAGACGCTCGCCAGCGTCAACAGCGCGGCGCGGCGCTTTCTGGGCTGGAGCGAGCGCGATGCGCATTCGGCGATGCCCGTGCCGTTCGCGCCCGAATGGCGCTTGCTGAGCGAAGACGGGCGACCGATGCCGCGCCACGAGGTCCCGTTTGAACGCGTGCTCGCCACCGGGCAACCCGTGGCCGACGTGATCCTGGGGGTGCAGTCGGGCGACGGCGCGCAGACCCAGTGGGCGCTGTGCAACGCCTACCCCGAAAACGACGCCATCGGTGACCTGCGGCACGTGATGTTCACCTTCGTGGACATCACCTCGCTGCGCGAGGCGCAGCGACACCAGCAGGCGCTGGAGCACCAGCTGGCGCAGGCGCACAAGATGGAAGCGCTCGGCACGCTGGCGGGCGGCGTGGCGCACGATTTCAACAACATCCTGGCCGCCATCCTGGGCAATGCCGATCTGGCGCGCCAGGATCTGCCGCCCGACTCCCTGGCCAGCGAAAGCCTGGACGAGATCAGTACCGCGGCGCGACGCGGTCGCGAGCTGGTGCGCCAGGTCCAGGCCTTCAGCCGCCAGCAACCCATGGAACGCAGGCCGGTGCACGTGGCCGAGGTGGTGGCCGAG
>JAHIQV010000079.1 GCA_018903185.1 Gammaproteobacteria bacterium
CCTGCGGAACTGTTGGCGGCGCTGCAATCCCGTTTTGGCGCACAGTGTTCCACCGCGCTGGCGGTGCGCGAGCAACACGGCCGCGACGAGTCGGTATACGACGTGCCGCCGCCCGCCGCCGTGGTGTTTGCGCTGAACACACAGGACGTGTCGGACGCGGTGAAACTCGCGGCGTTGTACAAGGTCCCCGTGATCCCGTTCGGTGTCGGCTCCTCGCTCGAAGGCCACCTGCTGGCCGTGCAGGGCGGCATCAGCATCGACGTCAGCCGCATGGACCAGGTCTTGTCGATCAACGCCGAAGACCTGACCGTGACGGTGCAGCCCGGCGTCACGCGCAAGGCCGTGAACGAAGCGGTGAAAAGCGAAGGCCTGTTCTTCCCCATCGACCCGGGGGCCGACGCCTCCATCGGCGGCATGGCGGCCACGCGCGCCAGCGGCACCAACGCCGTGCGCTACGGCACCATGCGCGAGAACGTGCTGGCACTGGAGGTGGTGACCGCGCAAGGCGAAGTCATCCGCACCGGCACCCGCGCCAAGAAGAGCAGCGCCGGCTACGACCTCACGCGCCTGATGGTGGGCAGCGAAGGCACGCTGGGCGTGATCACCGAAGTCACGCTCAAGCTCTACCCGCTGCCCGAAGCGATCTCGGCCGCGACCTGCTCGTTCCCGACCATCGAGGCCGCGGTGCGCACCGTCATTCAGGTGATCCAGCTCGGCGTGCCGATCGCGCGCTGCGAGCTGATCGACGCCAACACCGTGCGCATGGTCAACGCCCACAGCAAGCTGGGCCTGCGCGAAGAACACATGCTGCTGATGGAATTCCACGGCTCGCCCGCGAGCGTGAAGGAACAGGCCGAGACGGTGCAGGAGATTGCCAGCGAATTCGAGGGCAACGCCTTCCAGTGGGCCACCACGCCCGAAGAGCGCACCCGCCTGTGGACCGCGCGGCACAACGCCTACTTCGCCGCGATCCAGAGCAAACCCGGCTGCCGCGCCATTTCCACCGACACCTGCGTGCCCATCAGCCGCCTGGCCGACTGCCTGCTCGATTCCGTGGCCGAGGCCGACGCCAGCGGCATTCCCTACTTCCTGGTCGGCCACGTCGGTGACGGCAATTTTCACTTCGGTTACCTGATTGACCCGGCGATCCCGGAAGAGCGCGAACGCGCCGAGGTGCTGAACAACCAGCTGGTGGCCCGCGCGCTGCGCCTCGAGGGCACCTGCACCGGCGAACACGGTGTGGGCCTGCACAAGATGGACTTCCTGCTCACCGAAGCCGGCACGGGCGCGGTGGACATGATGCGCAGCATCAAGCGCGCGCTCGACCCCGACAACATCCTGAACCCAGGCAAGATCTTTGCGCTCTGAGCCACCGCCTGGCGGTACGCTGTGAAAGCCCTGCCCTGCACCGAGACTCCCCAAAAAGAGGGACGGCTGGCGACCCTGCGTGCGCGGTGGTGACCGCTGGGTGTGACCGAATGCCGTTGAAGATGTAAACTTTACGACTCAAAATTACCCGGTTGTGGAGGTGTCACATGAACAGACTGCTGCTCCCCCTGCTGTTGGCGTCGTCCGCCGTGTTCGCACAGGACGCCGTGCCCACCGTCCGCATCTGCGACAGCAGCGGGTGCTCGGATCGCCCACGCGACAGTGCCACCTTCCAGCCCGAAGCCACCGACCCGGTGGCCGAGCAGCGCCTGCTGCAGCTGACCGAAGTCGCCCGTGACGACCCCCGTGCCGCCTACGACCTGGGCCTGCGCTACTTCCGTGGCGACGGGGTTCCCAAAGACAGCTACCTGGCGATCAAGTGGATGCGCGAAGCCGGCGAACGCGGCGTGGTGCCTGCCCAGTTGGCGCTCGGGCGCTTCTACCTGATGGGTCTGGAGGAAATGGGACCGGATCCTGCCGAGGCCGAAAACTGGCTGTCCATGGCCGCCGCCAAGGGCAACAAGGAAGCTCAAAAATGGCTGCCCCAGGCCCGGGCCGCGAAGAAGGACGAAAAGAGCGCCTACGAATGGCGCGAGTCCCAGCGCAAGACCTGGTATGGCGGGTGGAATGCTGCCTATCCTTATTACGGATACTGGGGTCCGAACGGCTGGAAATACCGTTAAACACCCCCCAGTTGTTCTTTTTTTCTGATCACTTTTTTCCTACATCAACAGAGAGTTCATCCATGAGCAAAACCACCTCCTCCCTCCGCTGGGCCGCTTTGGCTGCCTCCCTCGCACTGGCCGGCTGCGGCGGCGGTGGCGGCGGCCTCCTCACCACCGGTACCAGCAACACCGCCACCACCGGTGCGGCCGCTGGAGGCACCAGCATGAACGCCAGCAGCGGCCTGCAGCGCTGCGATTCGCCGCTGGGCACACTGGCCGTGGACGACGGCCGCGGCAAGGAGTGGTACGCCAGCTTCGGACGCGAAACCCAGGTCACCACCATCGAACCGCTGATCCGCCTGGCGGTGCAGCAGTCCAACTGTTTTGTCATCACCGCGATCGGCAACACCCGCACCGAAAGCAAGATTTCCGCGATCACCGACAAGCAGCGCAACTCGGGCGAGTTCCGTGCCGGCTCCAAACAGCAAAAGGGCCAGCGTGTGGCTGCCGACTACTACCTGGAGCCCGCCGTGATCATCGACAACGAATCCACCGGCCAGATCGCCGGCGCGCTCGGCGGCCTGTTGGGCGGGCGTAACCGCAACCTGGGTGTGCTGGCCGGCTCGCTGGAAAGCAAGGCCTCCGTGGTCACCATGACCCTGCTGGACATCCGCTCGGGCGTGCAGATCGCCATCTCCGAAGGCAACGCCACGGCCACCAACTACGGTGCCGCGCTCGGTGCCTTCGGCCCCAGCGCCGGCGGTGCCCTCAGCGGCTTCTCGCGCACCCCGGCCGGCAAAGCCACCGTGGCTGCGTTCACCGACGCCTACAACAACATGGTCATCTCGCTGCGCAACTACAAGGCGCAGGAAGTCAAGGGCGGCCTGGGCCGCGGTGGTCAGCTCAAAGTCGGGAACTGAGCCCCCACGCTCCGCCGCTGTGCGGGTCGCTGCCCCCCGAGGGGGCTGATCCGCCTTGGGGCGGCCCGGCGGCGGATCGTCGCCCCCCTGCGCCGCTGCGCGGCGTCCCCCCGGGGGGACGATGCCTTTGGGCCGGCGGAGCCGGACCTTCGGCATCTGCTGGTGGGGCTTACCCTCCTTCGAACAAGGCCTCCTTCGGGAGGCCTTTTCTATTGGGCG
>JAHIQV010000080.1 GCA_018903185.1 Gammaproteobacteria bacterium
ACCGATGCCCCACTGATCGCCCCGGGCCAGACGCGCTGGCGTTGCGCAAGCTCAATCCGCGGACGCTTCCAGGTGAAAAAATGCCCCGAGTGCTGTCACACGCAAATATCAACAGGGGCCGAAGGAGGACTTCCGCATGACCGCCAAACAACTGCTCTTTCGCGAGGAAGCCCGTGACAAGATCCGCCGCGGTGTCGATGCCTTGGCCGAGGCCGTGAAGGTAACGCTCGGCCCGCGCGGACGCACCGTGATCCTGGACCGCGACTACGGCCCACCGCAGATCGTCAACTCCGGCGTGCTGGTGGCCAAATCGGTGGAGCTGGAGAACCGGTTCGAGAACATGGGTGCGCAGCTGCTGCGCGAAGTGGCCTCGCGCACCAGCGAGATGGCGGGCGACGGCACCACCACCGCCACCGTGCTCGCGCACGCCATGATCCAGCAGGGCCTGCGCTACCTGGCCGGCGGCATGAACCCGATGGACCTCAAGCGCGGCATGGAGCAGGCCATCGAAGCGGTGGTGGTCGAACTGCATCGCATGGCGCGGCCCTGTGCCAGCTCGCAGGAGATCGCGCACGTGGCCGCGATCTCGGCCAACAACGACCGATCCATCGGCGAGTTGCTGGCGCGCGCTATCGACAGCGTGGGCCGCGAGGGCGCCATTTCCATCGAAGACGGTTCGGGCCTGAGCAGCGAGCTGGAGGTGGTGGAGGGTCTGCAGTTTGACCGTGGCTTTCTCTCGCCCTACTTCATCAACAACCCCGAGCGCCAGAGCGCCACGCTGGAAAACGCCGCCATCCTGCTGTACGACAAGCGCCTGTCCTCGCTGAAAGACCTGCTGCCGTTGCTGGAAGAGGTGGTCAAGAGCGGCCAGCCCCTGCTGGTGGTGGCCGAAGAGATCGACAGCGAAGCGCTGGCCACGCTGGTGATCAACACCATGCGCGGCACGCTCAAGGCCTGCGCGGTGAAGGCGCCGGGCTTTGGCGACCGGCGCAAGGCCATGCTGCAGGACATGGCCGTGCTCACCGGTGGCACCGTGATCAGCGACGAACTCGGCCTGACGCTGGCCAAGGCCCAGCTCGCCGATCTGGGGCGCGCCAAACGGGTGGAGGTGGGCAAGGACGACACCACCGTGATCGGTGGCGCCGGCACCACGCAAGCGATCCAGGAGCGCGTGGCCAGCATCCGCAAGGAACGCGAGGCGGCCACCAGCGACTACGACAAGGAGAAGCTGGAAGAGCGCATCGCCAAGTTGTCGGGTGGTGTGGCACTGATCAAGGTGGGCGCGGCCACCGAGACCGAACTGAAGGAACGCAAGATCCGCGTCGAGGACGCGCTGCACGCCACGCGCGCGGCCATCGAAGAAGGCATCGTGCCCGGCGGCGGTGTGGCGTTGCTGCGCGCGCGGCGCGTGCTGGCGCAGCTGCACGGCACCTCGCTGGACCACGACTCCGGCATCCGCCTCATCGCCCAGGCGCTGGAAGAGCCGCTGCGCTGCATCACCCGCAACGCGGGCGACGAGCCCTCGGTGGTGCTGCAGCGCGTGGACGATTCGGCCGAGCCGGCCTACGGCTACAACGCGGCCACCCGTACCTACGGCGACCTGCTGCAGATGGGCGTGATGGACCCGGCCAAGGTCACGCGGCTGGCGCTGCAGAACGCGGGCTCCATCGCCAGCCTGGTGCTGACCACCGACTGCATGATCGCCAACGCGCCTGCGCCGAGAAACAACCCCGAACCGGGCTTGCCCGGCCCGGCCTTGCCGGACTTCTGACATGGGCAATGCCGTGCTCAACGAAGCGGTGATCCTGCAGGGCCCTGCCCTGCCCGCCGATCTGTCGATCCCACCCCGGGCCGTGGGCCTGGTGCTGTTTGCCCATGGCAGCGGCAGCAGCCGCCTGAGCACCCGCAACCGCTGGGTGGCGCAGCAGTTGCAGCAGCATGGCCTGGCCACGCTGTTGTTCGATCTGCTGACCGAGAAAGAAGCAGCGGACCGGCGTCTGGTGTTTGACATCCCCCTGCTCGCGCAGCGGGTCGTCCACGCCATGCGCTGGGCGGAACAGCGTGAAGAGCTGGCCGGCCTGCGCCTGGGTCTGTTCGGCGCCAGCACCGGCGCGGCTGCCGCCTTGGTGGCCGCCGCGCAGAAGCCCCAGCGGGTGGCGGCCGTGGTGTCGCGCGGTGGGCGCCCCGATCTGGCGCTCGCATGGTTGCCCCATGTTCAAGCCCCCACGCTGCTGATCGTCGGCGGGCGCGACGAAGAGGTGCTGGCACTCAACCGCCAAGCGCTGAGCTTGCTCAGAGGGCACAAGCGCCTGGAGGTCGTCCCCGAAGCGACCCACCTGTTTGAGGAACCGGGCACGCTGGACAGCGTGGCGGCGCTGGCCGCAGAATGGTTCGAGCAGCACCTGGTCCACGGCGTTGGCTAGCGAGCCCGAGCCAGTGCAAAGCGTGCCCATGACCACCGCACCAGACGCCCGAACCTGTCTCTATGACAGCGTCAGACTCGACACCGTCATGGAAAGCATGGC
>JAHIQV010000081.1 GCA_018903185.1 Gammaproteobacteria bacterium
ACGCCAGACCGTGTTCGACTTCTACGAGGCGATGGCCGCGACCGCGGTGGACATCGTTTACCTCGGCGAGGTCACCTGCTCGCGCCGCCACGAGCTGCGCCTGTCGGACTGGCTGGACGTGGCCGAGCTGATGCGCGCTGCGGGCAAGACCGCCGTGCTGTCCACCCAGGTGCTGCTGGAGTCGGGCTCGGACGTGAGCGCGATGCAGAAGGTCGCGGCGAACACCGACTTCATGGTCGAGGCCAACGACATGGGTGCGGTGGGTGCACTGGCCGGTCAGCGCGGTTTCGTCGCCGGCCCGCACCTCAACATCTACAACGGCCCCTCGCTGCAATGGATGGCGTCGATGGGCGCCACGCGCTGGGTCGCGCCGCTGGAGATGCCGCGCAACGACCTGGCCCTGCTGCAACAGGCGCGCCCGTCCGGCCTGCAGACCGAGGTGTTCGTGCACGGCCGCCTGCCGCTCGCTTTCTCGGCCCGCTGCTTCACCGCGCGCCACCGCAACCTGCCCAAGGACGACTGCCGCTTCAGCTGCATCGACCACCCCGACGGCCTGATGCTCAAGACGCGCGAGCAGGCCGAGTTCCTGGTGCTCAACGGCATCCAGACCCAGTCGGCGCGGGTGCACAGCCTGATCGACGCCTGGGACGATCTGTGCACGCTCGGCGTGGACGTGGCGCGCATCAGCCCGCAGTCCTTGCACACGGCGGAGGTGATCGGCCTGTACGACGCGGTGCGCCGCGAAGCGCTGAATGGCCCGGCGGCGCGCGCTGCCCTGCTGCCTCTGCTGCCCGACCGCGACTGCAACGGCTACTGGCACGGCCAGCCCGGGCAGGAGCGCATCGAACCCGCCCTCGCCTGAAAGCCCCCATGCACACGACCACCACCGCCCGCCCCGATACCCACCACGTGCTGCCCGCTCCGGTGGGCGCCCTGCTCGGGCGCCTGCCGGCCTACCCCGGCTCGATGCTGCTGGTCACCGCGCTCAACCTCGTGCTCGCGCGCCAGCTGCCGGCCGACGTGCGCCAGCGCCTGGAGGGCCAGCGCATCCGCATCCAGGTGCGCGACGCCGGCCTGCGCTTCGACTTCGTCTGGCGCGGCACGCTGTTCCGCGCCTGCCCGCCGCAGCCCGAAACCGAGCTGACGCTGAGCGCCAACGCGCACGACTTCGTGCGGCTGGCCCGGCGCCAGGACGACCCCGACACGCTGTTCTTCAACCGCCGCCTCTCGATGGAGGGCGACACCGAGCTCGGCCTCGTGGTCAAGAACGCGCTCGACGCGCTGGAATTGCCGGTGTTCGATGCCCAGCACTGGGCGCCGCCGCGCGTGTGGGAGCGCCTGCGCGCACGCCTGTCCAGCCCAGCCGCCGGCTCGCGCCCCTGGCAGCGATGAGCACGCAGGCAAGCCGCACTGCCGCAGCCCGCCCGCTGGTCTACGCCTGCTCGGGCTGCTCCAGTGCCGCGCAGCTGGCCAACCACGTGGCCGTGCGCCTGGACCGCGCCGGTCTGGCCGAGATGTCGTGCATCGCCGGCGTCGGCGGCGACGTGCCCTCGCTGCTGAAAACCGCGCGCTCGGGCCGCCCCATCGTGGCGCTCGATGGCTGCCCGCTGGTGTGTGTGAAAAGCAGCCTGGCGCGCCACGGCATCATCCCCGACCAGCACCACCAGCTGCAGACCTATGGCGTGCGCAAGCGCCAGCATCAAGACTTCGACCCGGAGCAGGCCCAGCAGGTGCTGGCGCAGGTGAGCGCCGGTCTGCACCAGCTCGCCGCGACCGAACCGACGGCTGCAACGGCGACGGAACCCGAACCAGAGGCCCTGCATGACTGAGGCCCCTTCCGCCCAGCGGCGCCTGCTGGTGGCCATCACCGGCGCCAGCGGCGCGGTCTACGGCCTGCGCCTGCTGCAGGTGCTGGGCGCGATGTCCGGTGTGCAGGTGCACGCGGTCGTGTCCGACGCCGGCTGGCTCACGCTGCGCCACGAACTGAAGCTCGCGCATGACGCGCTGCGCCCGCTGGTGCACACGCTGCACGACGCGGCCCACCTCGGCGCCGCGCCGGCCAGCGGCTCGTTCCGCTGCGACGGCATGGTCATCACGCCCTGCTCCATGCGCACGCTCGCGGCCATCGCCCACGGCCTGTCGGACAACCTGGTCACCCGCGCGGCCGACGTGATGCTCAAGGAACGGCGCCGTCTCGTGCTGATGGTGCGCGAGACCCCGCTGCACCTGGGCCACCTGCGCAACATGACCACGGTCACCGAGATGGGCGCCATCGTCTGCCCGCCCATGCCGGCTTTCTACCTGCGCCCGAAGACCCTGGACGACATCGTCGATGCCAGCGTGGCGCGCGTGCTCGACCTGCTCAACGTGCCGCACACGCTGAGCCAACGCTGGCAGGGCATGGACATCGCGCCCGCATGAGTGCCGCCCGGCCGTTCCGAAGGCGCTCAGCCCCGAAGTGCGCAGCACGGAGGGTAGTCCAGTGACTTACAGGGATCTGCGCGACTTCATGGCCCAGCTGGAACAAACCGGCGAGCTGCGGCGCATCAACGAACCGGTCTCGCCGCACCTGGAAATGACCGCGCTGTGCGACCGCGTCCTGCGCGCCGGCGGCCCGGCCCTGCTGTTCGAGCGACCCACCGGCCACCGCATGCCGGTGCTGGGCAACCTGTTTGGCACCACCAACCGCGTGGCGCGCGCCATGGGCGTGGACAGTCTGGCCGATCTGCGCCAGTTCGGCGAGGTGCTCGCCGCGCTCAAGGAGCCCCAGGCGCCGGGCGGGCTGAAAGACATGGTGGCCCTGGGCGGTCTGCTCAAGAAACTCTGGCACATGACGCCGCAGGAGCACGCGTCGGCGCCCTGCCAGGACGTCGTGTGGGAGGGCGCCGACGTGGACCTCGCGCGCCTGCCGATCCAGCACTGCTGGCCCGGCGACGTGGCCCCGCTCATCACCTGGGGCCTGGTGATCACACAGGGCCCGCACAAGCCACGCCAGAACCTGGGCATCTACCGCCAGCAGGTGCTCTCGCGCAACCAGCTCATCATGCGCTGGCTGGCGCACCGCGGCGGCGCGCTCGACTTCCGCGACCACGGCCGGCTGCACCCCGGCCAACCCTACCCCGTGGCGGTGGCGCTGGGTGCCGATCCGGCCACCATCCTGGGCGCGGTCACGCCGGTGCCCGACAGCCTGAGTGAGTACCAGTTCGCCGGCCTGCTGCGCGGTGCGCGCACCGGGGTCGTGCGCGCCCTGGGCGTGCCGCTGCGCGTGCCCGCCTCGGCCGAGATCGTGCTCGAAGGCCACATCCACCCGGACGCGTCGCACCCGAGCGGCTTCCAGCACGCGCTCGAAGGCCCCTACGGCGACCATACCGGCTACTACAACGAGCGCGCCGAGTTCCCGGTGTTCACGGTCGAGCGCATCACGATGCGCCGCGACGCCATCTACCACTCCACCTACACCGGCAAGCCGCCCGACGAACCCGCCGTGCTGGCGCTGGCGATGAACGAGCTGTTCATCCCGCTGCTGCAGCGCCAGTTCCCCGAGATCACCGACTTCCACCTGCCGTCCGAGGCCTGCAGCTACCGCATGGCGGTGGTGCAGATCCGCAAGGCCTACGCCGGCCACGCGCGGCGCGTGATGATGGGCGTGTGGAGCCACCTGCGCCAGTTCATGTACACCAAGTTCGTCGTGGTGGTGGACGAGGACATCGACGTGCGCAACTGGGGCGAAGTCATCTGGGCCATGAGCACACGCATGGACCCGGCGCGCGACAGTTTCACCATCGAGCACACACCCATCGACTACCTCGACTTCGCCTCGCCCGTGAGCGGTCTGGGCAGCAAGATGGGACTGGACGCGACCAACAAATGGCCCGGTGAAACACAGCGCGAATGGGGCCGCGTGATGCGCATGGACCCGGCGGTGACGGCCCGCATGGACCAGCTGGGTGAACAGCTGGGGCTGTGACAGCGCTGTCGCCCACGCGCTGACAGGCGCGCAACCCCTGCCCACAATCGCCCCATGGACTTTCAGCACAGCCCCCGGGCGCAGATGCTCCAGCAGCAGCTGGAGACTTTCATGCAACGCTATGTGCTGCCGCACAACGCGGCCTGGCACCATGCGGTGCAGCAGGGGGACTACCCGCCACCCTTCCTCGAAGACCTGAAGACCCTGGCGCGCGAAGAAGGGCTGTGGAACCTGTTCCTGCCCGGGCTGCGCGAAGACGAACCGGGCACCCGACTGGACAACCTCGACTACGCGCCGCTGGCCGAGGCCATGGGCAAACTGCACTGGGCGGCCGAGGTGTTCAACTGCAGCGCGCCCGACACCGGCAACATGGAGCTGCTGCACCGCTTCGCCACGCCAGCGCAGCGCACGCAGTGGCTCACGCCGCTGCTGGAAGGCCGCATCCGATCCGCCTTCGCCATGTCCGAGCCCGACGTGGCCTCGTCCGACCCGACCAACCTGCAAACGACGGTGCGGCGCGAGGGCGATGGCCTCGTGCTCAACGGCCGCAAGTGGTTCATCACCGGCGTCGCCCACCCGGCCTGCAAGCTGCTGATCGTGATGGCGCGCAACGCAGCCGACGACAGCGGTGCACCGGACATCAAGCACCACCAGCACAGCATGCTGCTGGTGCCGCTGGACACGCCGGGTATTGAGGTGGTGCGCAACATCAGCGTGGTGCACCAACACGCGCCCGAAGGCCATTGCGAGATCGTCTTTCGCCACGTGCGCGTGCCGGCCGACCACCTGCTCGGTGGCTGGGGCGAAGGCTTTGCCATGGCGCAGGCGCGGCTGGGACCGGGCCGCGTGCACCACTGCATGCGCACCATCGGCCAGTGCGAGCTGGCGCTGGCGCTCGCCACCGAACGCGCGCTGGAGCGCCAGACCTTCGGCAGATACCTGGCGGACTACGCCAACGTGCAGGAGTGGATCGCGCTGTCGCGCATCGAGATCGACCAGGCGCGCCTGCTGGTGCTGCGCTGCGCCTGGCTGCTTGACCACCCCGACCGTGCCGAACCCGCCGCCGTGCGCGCGCAGGTGGCCGCGATCAAGGTGGTGGCCGCGGGCCTGCAGACCCGCGTGGTGGACCGCGCGATGCAGATCTTCGGCGCCATGGGCCTGTCGCCCGACACGCCGCTGGCGCAGTTCTGGACCTGGGGCCGCGCACTGCACCTGCTCGACGGCCCCGACGAGGTGCACCTGCGCAGCGTGGCGCGGCACGAGCTGGAGCGGGCCCGCGCGCGCATGGGCGCGTCTTCGGCCTACTTCACGACGCCCGAGCAGATGCGCACGCCGCCACACCTGTCGGCCTGAAGGGCCCAGTTCAGGCCGCCACCGGCTCGCGCATCGCCGCCGCAGCGATGTCCAGTGAACGCAGGCGCAGCGCCGGGTCGAACACGTCGCTCACCAGCATGAACTCGTCGGCCTGGGTCGCGTTGGCGAGTTTCTGCAAACCGGCGCGCACCGTGTCCGGGCCGCCGATCACCGCACAGGCCAGGAAGTCGGCGATCGCCGCACTGGCCTGGGTGTCCAGCGTTTCCATGAAGCCGGCCACCGGTGCCGGCAGCTGGCCGCGTTTGCCGGTGAGGATGCCCAGCACACGCTGGTAGGTGCTGCTGGCCAGGTACTCGGCTTCGTCGTCCGTGGGTGCGGCGATCAGTGGCACGCCGACGATGGCGTAGGGCTTGTCCAGCACCGCCGAGGGCTTGAAGTTGTGGCGGTACAGGTCCAGCGCCTGCAGCAGGTAACGCGGTGCAAAGTGCGAGGCGAAGGCGTAGGGCAGACCACGCTCGGCCGCCAGCTGGGCCGAGAACAGGCTGGAGCCCAGCAGCCAGATCGGCACATGGGTGCCCGCGCCGGGCATGGCGATCAGCTTCTGGCCCGGCACCGCATCGCCCAGCAGGCGCTGCAGCTCGGCCACGTCGCGCGGGAAATCGTCTTCGGTCTCGCGCCGGTCGCGGCGCAGCGCGCGCATGGTCAGCGGGTCGGTGCCGGGCGCGCGACCCAGGCCCAGGTCGATGCGGCCGGGGTAGAGCTCAGCCAGCGTGCCAAAGGCCTCGGCCACCACCAGCGGCGCGTGGTTGGGCAGCATCACGCCGCCCGAACCGACGCGCATGCGCTGCGTGGCGCCAGCGATGTGGCCCACCAGCACGGCCGTGGCCGAACTGGCGATGCCACTCATGTTGTGGTGCTCGGCCAGCCAGTAGCGGGTGAAGCCCAGGGCTTCGGCGTGTTGCGCGGTGCGCACGGTGATGGCCAGCGCATCGGCCACCGAGCCGCCTTCGCGCACGGCCACGAGATCGAGCAGGGAGAGGCGGATGTCTTGCAGGGGCTTGGGCATGGGATTCATGGACCGCATTGTCAGATGCTTTGCATCCCGCCGGTCGGTGAGCCCGCGAAAGACCCCTGTACCCCTCCCCCGGCGCGCCGCCTCCACCCACCGGATCAGCGGCCCTTGATGGCCCCACCGGAGCGCCAACGCACGGGAAACGCGGTCAACGCACCGCCATCCGGCTCACCCGGCGGGCGGAAGCACCCGCAGGGTGAGCGCTTCGAGGGCCTGCACGATCAGGCGCTCGGGTCGGTCGCAGGTGTGGCTTTCACCGGCCTCCAGGATGATGTCCCGCGGGTCGCGGTCGTGGGTGATCCAGGCCCGGCCGGCGATGCACTGGATGCGCCAGCCCAGCGGCCTCGCGATGCGGTACAGGGACGACCGGGGCAGCACCCAGGTGTCTGCGGTGGGGCGCGGGCGGGCGGCCGGGCGCGACCGGCGGAACCGGCCCAGGGTGGGTGGCAGGGACAGCTGTACGGTGTGCATGGTGCGGGGCCGGCAGGACCGGCGAAAGGGTTGAAGGAAGAAACTCAGGCGGCCAGCGCCTCGCGCCGCGCGGGCAGGCGCTGCCGGGCCAGGGCCAGGCGCTCCTGCTCCAGCGCGCGCGCCAGGGCTTTCTGGCCGCTGCGCTGGGCCGCGGCGATCAGCGTGAGGTCGATCAGGTCGCGCTGCGCATGGCTGCCACCGAACCGGTGCGACTGGCTGCGCACCGGGCGCAGCAAGGCCACCGCACGCGCCCAGTCCTGCTGGCCGAAGGCGATGCAGGCCTGCGTGACCACCGAGCCGACCTCGCGCGTGAAGGCCTCGTTGTCGCCCTCTCGTGCCATCGCGTTGCGCTGGGCCTGCAGCAGCGTCTGCAGCAGGTCCTCTCGTCCGGCCGCCACGAAGGCCATGGCCGCGTGCCAGTCGCTGAAGGCGTAGTGGCCGTCGCCCGCGAAGGGCGCCCAGCGTTCGGCCAGGCGCTCCCAGCGCGCGCCCACGTCCGCCCCCTGCAGGTCCAGCCGCCACAGCAAGGCGCTCGCGTCCACCAGCTCCACATGGATCTCGGGGCGGTGGCCGTGGATGGGGCAGTCATACAGCGAAAGCACTTCGGTCACATCACCCTGCGCCAGGTGGTGCAGCGCGAGGTGCCACCAGTTGTGCACGGCCAGGAAGTTGTCGGTCTGCCAGCCTTCGTTGCCCCGCATCCATTCGATGCCCTCGTCGCGCCGGCCCTGCATCTCCAGCACGTGGGCCACCGCGTGCTGAGCCCAGGCGTCGCGGGGCTGCAGGTCCACGGCCTGGCGCCCCAGGCGTTCGGCGCGGGCGTAGTCGCCGGTTTCCTCCAGCCCGAAGGCCTGCATGCCCAGCATCGCGTGCCAGCCGGGCAGGG
>JAHIQV010000082.1 GCA_018903185.1 Gammaproteobacteria bacterium
AAGGCCTCGGGCTCGAAGTTTTCCTGGGCGGTGCGTTTCACGTGGGCCGACTCGGGTGCGTCGTCGATCTCTTCGTTGCTGTCGCGTTCGCGACCGACGGTGTGGTCCTGCTGTTCGCGCGGCATGGCTTCGAAGCGGCTCATGTGGTGGCGCCAGCGCTGCATTGCCACAAAACTGCTGCCCGCCAGCAGGCCCGCACTTTCGGGCAGAAAGGCCGCGGCCAGGGCCTTTTCACCCTCGGGGTTTTCGGTGCCGTCTTCGTAGCCGGTGAGGTCCTTGCCGTTGTCGTGGTTGAAGGCGTCGGTGATGTCGCTGACATCAAACGCGGGCGCCAGCAAGGTTTCAATGTGGCGGCTGCGGATCAGCAGATGACCACGGTCGGTGCCGCGCAGCCAGACCAGCAGGTCGGTGGGTGTGGCGGGCAGTTTGATGAGCGCGCCTTCAATGCCGCTGAAGGTCTTGAGCCCGGGAATTTCTGCGCCAAGTTCGCGCACCAGCGAAGCGCCCAGCGCCACCACGGTGGAAAGCCCATCGGCCTGGCTGCCCAGTCGGCGCAGCACCGTCCGGGGCTCGGCGCCCACGCGCAACTGGCAGGACAGGTAGCGGCCCTGGGCCGGAATGGGTTCAAGAATGCCGGGTTGGGCCAGATGGGCAACGGACATGGGGACTCCTGGGGCTCGTCGGATCACATACCCCCGCCCGGTGTTTGACGGGCAGGGCCTGGCCCGGAATTTACCAGTGAGCCGGCCGCAGAAGGCCGGGTTGTGTCAGGTCGCGGCTTCGAGCCCGTTCTGGAAGTGCTCGTGCATGCGCTGCTGGGTCAGCGCGGCGTTGCGCGCGAGCAGGGCGGTCATGATGGCGCGGTGTTCGGCGAGCGACTCGTCGATGCGCCCGGTCTTGAACAGCGAGTTGTGGCGGTTGAGCTTCATGACCTTGCGCAGGTCGGCCACCATCTGCTCCCGCCAGCGGTTGCTGGCGATTTCGAGCAGGCGCATGTGAAAGCGCTCGTTCAGGGCGAAGAAGCGGTTGCGGTCGTCGGCGGCGGCTTCGAGCTCGGCGTGCAGCCCCTGGAGTTCGGCGAGTTCGGCGTCGCTCGCGCGCTGCGCCACCACGCCCGCAGCGTCCGACTCCAGCAGCGCCAGCAGGTGGTAGACGTCGGCCAGGTCCTTGTCGGACACTTCGGTCACGTAGGCACCGCGGCGCACCTTCATGGTCACCAGGCCTTCGGCCGCCAGCACCTTCAGCGCTTCGCGCAGTGGCGTGCGACTGATGCCGTATTCCTCGGCGATCTTGAGCTCGTCGATCCAGCTGCCGGGCTCCAGTTCGCGGCTGAAGATGCGCTGGCGCAGCAGCTCGGCGACTTCTTCATACAGGGCGCGGGGGGCGAGGGACAGGGCGGACATGGGGCGAGTGGTTGGGAAAACGGTGTGTGACGGGCTGCTGATTGTAAGTCCGCAGGAATATTTTGCATCAATAATTATGAATGATATAAAATCGCCGGCGCTCCCGAGTCTCCCTTCAGTTGTTACAAGTACCTGCCTGCCATGAGCCACAAACAGCCCGAATTTGCCCCCGCCACCCTCGAAGCCTGGACCAAGGCGGCCCAGAAGTCCGCGCCCGGCGGTGACGTGAACGCGCTGAACTGGTTGACGCCCGACGGCATCAGCGTCAAGCCGCTGTACACGGCCGAAGACACGGTCAACCTGCCGCACACCAACACCTTGCCGGGCTTTGAGCCCTTCATCCGTGGCCCGCAGGCCACCATGTACGCGGTGCGGCCCTGGACGATCCGCCAGTACGCCGGGTTTTCCACCGCCGAAGAATCCAACGCCTTCTACCGCAAGGCGCTGGCCGCAGGCGGGCAGGGCGTGTCGGTCGCCTTCGACCTGGCCACGCACCGTGGCTACGACTCCGACCACCCGCGCGTCACCGGCGACGTCGGCAAGGCCGGTGTGGCGATCGACTCGGTCGAGGACATGAAGATCCTCTTCAATGAGATCCCGCTCGACAAGGTCTCGGTCTCCATGACCATGAACGGCGCCGTGCTGCCGGTGCTGGCCGGCTACGTGGTGGCGGCCGAAGAGCAGGGCGTGAGCCAGGACAAGCTGTCCGGAACGATTCAGAACGACATTCTGAAAGAGTTCATGGTGCGCAACACCTACATCTACCCGCCCGAGCCGTCGATGAAGATCATCGGCGACATCATCGAGTACACGGCGAAGAACATGCCGAAGTTCAACTCGATCTCGATCTCGGGTTACCACATGCAGGAAGCAGGCGCCAACCAGGCGCTGGAGCTGGCCTTCACTCTGGCCGATGGCAAGGAGTATGTGAAGACCGCCATCGCCAAGGGCATGGATGTGGACGGTTTTGCCGGGCGCCTGAGTTTCTTCTGGGCGATCGGCATGAACTTCTACCTGGAAATCGCCAAGATGCGCGCGGCCCGTCTGCTGTGGACGCGCATCATGAAGGGCTTCGACGCCAAGAACCCCAAGAGCCTGATGCTGCGCACGCACTGCCAGACCTCCGGCTGGTCGCTGACCGAGCAGGACCCCTACAACAACGTCGTGCGCACCACCATCGAAGCCATGGCGGCGGTGTTCGGCGGCACCCAGAGCCTGCACACCAACGCCTTCGATGAAGCCATTGCACTGCCCACCGACACCAGTTCGCGCATCGCCCGCAACACGCAGCTGGTGATCCAGGAAGAGACCCACATCACCAGCGTGGTGGACCCCTGGGCCGGCAGCTACATGATGGAAAGCCTGACGCAGGAAATGGCCGACAAGGCCTGGGCCATCATCGAAGAG
>JAHIQV010000083.1 GCA_018903185.1 Gammaproteobacteria bacterium
GGTGCCTTCCTGCACAACATCATGCCGCTGATCTCCGAAGCCGAACACGGCACCGTGTTTGGCCTGACCGGCCAGCGTGGCCCGACCGCCTCCGAGCTCAAGGCCGTGCAGGACGCCTGCATGGGCGGTGCCAACCTCATGCGCCACTGCCGCCAGTGCCGCGCCGACGCGGTGGGCCTGCTGGGCGAAGACCGCTCGGAAGAGTTCACGCTCGACAAGCTGGAGCAGATGGAAGTGGTCTACGACCTGGACAAGCGCAAGAGCTACCAGGACAAGGTCGAGGTCGAGCGCCAGGCGCAGCAGGCCGCCAAACACGAAGCCCTGGCCGCGGCCACCGCCATCGGTGTGGATGACGATCTGAAGGTGCTGGTCGCGGTCGCCACCAAGGGCGGCGGCCGGGTCAACGAGCACTTCGGCCACGTCACCGAGTTCCAAGTGTTTGAAGTGTCGGCCGCGCAGGCCCTGTTCGTCGGTCACCGCCGTGTCGACCTGTATTGCCAGGGCGGCCACGGCGACGACGAGCAACTGCCTTCGGTGGTCAACGCCATCAACGACTGCCACGCCGTGCTGGTCGCCAAGATCGGCGCCTGCCCGCGCGACGAGCTGCTGGCCGCCGGTGTCGAACCGGTCGACCAGTACGTCGGCGAGTTCATCGAAAAGGCCGCGCTCGAGTGGTTCAACGACTACCGCGGCCGCATCGCCAGCGGCGCCATCACGCACCAGCCCCGTGGTGACGCGCAGATCCGCCAGGGCGCCTTCACCGGCGGCCTGGCGGAAGCCGCCTGACCCTTTTTTCCCCACGACGTCCCCAGAAGGAGAGCCACCATGCCCATGAAGATCATCGCTTCCACCTGCACCGCCTGCTCGGCCTGCGAACCCGAGTGCCCGAACGTCGCGATCCGCGAAAAAGGCGGCACCTACGTCATCGACCCCAAGAAGTGCACCGACTGCGAAGGCCACTACGACGAGCCGCAGTGCGTCGCAGTCTGCCCCGTTGACGGCTGCATCGTAAAAGTCTGACCCACCCAAAGAGACCACCACCATGTTGCCCAACATCGTCCTCAAGCCCGCCGCCGTCAAGTTCATTTCGCGCATCGTGCGCTTCTCCGGCTTGCCGGCGGGTGCGGGCTTTCGGCTGGCGGTTTCGCCCGGTGGCTGCTCGGGCTACAGCTCGGAGTTCAGCGCCGAGGCCGCGCCCGGCCCGGGTGAGCAGGTGCTGGAGATCGAAGGTCTGCGCCTGTTCCTGGGGGCCGAAAGCCGCCTGATGCTTGAAGGTGTGATCGTCGATTTCGCCGACACGCCGACCCAGTCGGGCCTGACCTTCACCAACCCCAACCAGGCCGCCTGCGGTTGCAGCAGCGCCGAGACCGCCGCGCCTCCGGGCGTGACCAAGATCGAGATCGGCGCCATCGGTCGCGGCCGCCCCGCCTCGCTGGCGTCCTGAGAACCTGACCATGAACGCCGCCGTCGTCAACCTGGGGCTGGACGACGCGCTCGACGCGTTCGGCGCCGGTGCGATTGGCGGTGCGGTCAGCCCCGAGGTCGATGCGCTGATCAAGGAAGCGGGCTTGAAGCGCGACCAGAGCGATGAAGCCCTGGCCTTGCTGGAGCAGGCCCGTGCCCTGGCGCCCAGCCACCCCGGGCCCTTGATCGCGCTTTACCGGTTTCATTTTTATGGTCATGCGTTGGACAAAGCCCGCGCGGTCGGCGAAGACGCGCTGGCCATCGCGCGCGCCGCGCTCGGCCCCAACTTCGGCGACCAACCGCCCGACGACGACGCTCTGCGCCACGACCCGGCCGTGCGCTTCTACCTGTTCACGCTCAAGGGCCTGGCCTACCTGAGCCTGCGCCTGGGCGACTTCGACGAAGCGCGCCTGATGCTGGCCGCGCTGCGCCAGCTCGACCCGAAAGACCACCTCGGTGGTGCCTTGCTCTCGCACGTGCTCGCGCGCCGCGAAGCGGCCGACACCCCCGACGCGGTGGACCCGCTGAGCGCCTACCCGGTGCGCGGCTGGAGCGGAAGCGGGGCCAAGTTATGAACGCGTTGAGCGACTTCATCGGCACCCGCGCCCCGGCCGGTGACATCGAGGCCTCGCACTGGCAGGGCGGCCCGGTGGACTGCAGCGCCTGCGAATACGCAGCCCTGCGCGACCGCCCGGCCGAACAAGGCTGCGAACCCGGCCACGCCTGCATGCAGGACGTGTACGCGCGCCGCATCGACCGCTTTTTCCGCTGGCACCCGGAGCAGGGCGACCGCCAGCTCGGTCATGCGTATTTCGAGGTGCGTGCCATCGCCGCGCGCCACGCCAACGTGTTCCGCCTGGCCTCGCTGATGGACGACCCGGACGAAACCGTGCGCCTGCA
>JAHIQV010000084.1 GCA_018903185.1 Gammaproteobacteria bacterium
ATGAAGGAGAAAGACATTCTGCGCATCGAAGGGCCCTATGGCAGCTTCTACCTGCGCGAAGACAGCGAAAAACCCGTGATCCTGCTGGCCTCGGGCACCGGCTTTGCGCCGGTCAAGGCCATCATCCAGCACATGCATTTCAAGGGCATCCACCGGCCGACCACCGTGTACTGGGGCGGGCGCCGACCGGCCGACCTCTACCACCACGACTGGCTGCTGGCACAGGCCGCCGCGATGCCCAACCTGCACTATGTGCCGGTGATCTCCGACGCACTGCCCGAAGACGGCTGGAGCGGTCGCACGGGCTTTGTACACCTCGCGGTGCTGCAGGATTTCCCCGACCTGTCGGGCCACCAGGTCTATGCCTGCGGCGCGCCCATCGTGGTGGAGTCGGCGCGCACGCAGTACAGTGCCCAGGCGGGCCTGCCACCCGAAGAGTTCTACGCCGATTCGTTCACCAGCGCAGCCGACAAGCTGTGATCACCGCCTTCTTCCCGTTCCAACAACAACTCCCGGAGACCGCCTCATGTTGAACCGCCGCCATCTCGTCACCGCCATTTCCCTGGCCGCTTCCGCGCTGATGCTGCCTGCGCTGGGGCAAGCCCAGACCACCACGCGCATCATCGTGCCGTTCGGTGCCGGAGGCCCGATCGACCAGACCGCGCGCGTGCTGGCCGAAGCCGTGAAAGGCTCGCTGGGCACCGTGATCGTGGAGAACCGGCCGGGCGCGGGCGGCAACATCGGCGTGAGCGCCGTGGCCAAGGCGGCGCCCGACGGCCTGACCATCGGCATCGCCACGACGGCGTCGCACGGCATCAACCCCTGGCTGTTCAGCAAGCTGCCCTATGACCCGGTGAAAGATTTCGCCCCGGTGACGCAAATGCTGCGCGTGCCCAACGTGCTGGTGATGAACGCCGATGCGGCACAGCGGCTGAACATCAACACCCTGGCCGACCTGATCCGCTACGCGAAGGCCAACCCCGCCAAGCTGAACTACGGCTCGGGGGGCAACGGCAGCGCCGGCCACCTGGCGGGCGAGATGTTCAAGAACCAGGCGGGTGTGTTCGCGGTGCACATCCCCTACAACGGCGGCAACCCGGCCCAGCTCGGCCTGCTCTCGGGCCAGGTGGATTTCAACTTCGACAACCTCGCCACGGCATCCGCCAACATCCGCGCCGGCAAGCTGAAGGCGCTGGCCGTCACCACGGCACAGCGCACGGCCAGCATGCCCGACGTGCCCACGGTGGCCGAAACCCTGCCCGGCTTCAGCATCGACACCTGGTGGGGTCTGGTGGTGCCGGCGGCCACGCCCGCCGACACGGTGCGCAAGCTCAACGCCGCCTTCACCCAGGCCCTGCAGAGCCCGGAAGTCAAGTCCCGGTTTGCGTTGCTGATGGCCGAGCCGGCACCGAGCAGCCCGGAGCAGTTCGGTCAGTTCATGAACGCCGAGCGCACCAAATACGAGCGGGTCGTCAAGCTCAGCGGCGCCAAGGTGGACTGAGTCTGATCCGGCACAGTCCGCGCCGCATGGCGCCGGCTGTGCCGCGATCAGACGGCGCCAGCAGACAGCTGCGTGCCGGTGGAGGGCTGTGACTGGAACTCGGTCAGGGCCTCGCCCAAGTCGGATGCCATGTCACCGACAAAATCTTCTGCATCGTCGTAGAAGTTGCCACCGAAGCCGCCCCCGCGCGTCGTATCGTTGTCCTTGCGGCTCACCAGCAACGATCCCGAGACCGCGTCGACGGCATCCAGTTGCACCTCCAAGGTTCCTTTCCCGATTCCGGAAAAAGCCAGTACACCCCATCGCAGAGCGCGGTTTCCAGGGTCGTATGTCACCTTGACGTTCACCAACGCCACACCTTCGGACTTGCCCGGGTCAGTCGTGAGCACACGGTAGCCCTGATCCTCCAGCTCTTCCCTGATGATCTCCGGGAACTTGGCTTCGAGTTCCTTTTTGTGCGTCAGCCGGTTGTCATCGGGATCGGCATCTTGCAAGGTCACCGAGATGCTGGAGATATAGGTTTGTGGGTACTTCCTGCCGGCTTTCATGGCGGCTTCACGGAGCTCGTCCGGATCAACACGGTGAGAGCCGCACGCGGCGACGACAGACAACAGCACAGCGGCACAAACGCTTTTGGCGACGGACTTGAACACGAAACGCACCTCCCCAGGCAATTTCACATTGGTTGGATCGGGCCCCATGCCTTTGCATTGGCGCCAAGGCAGTCGGACCCACGTATCCCTTTTTAGGACCGGAGGAGTATAGGGGCCATGCCCGAGCAGCTCGGCGGTGAACCGGCCGATTGGCCTATTTCAGCAGCTTCTTCACATCATCGGCCAGCGCCTGCGCACCGCTGCCGTAGCGGTGGTAGAGACGGATGCGCCCCTGCGGGTCGTACACGTAGCTGCCCGCCGAATGGTCCATGGTGTAGCTGGTCGGGGTCTTGCCGTCGACCTTCTTGTAATAGACCTTGTAGCTCTTGGCCAGCTCGGGCAGCGCCTCGGGTGCGGCGTAGAGCGCGAGGAAGCTGGGGTCGAAGCTGGCCATGTAGGCCTTCATCACTTCGGGCGTGTCGCGCTCGGGGTCGACGCTGATGAACAGGCCCTGCAGCCGTTCGCCATCGGTGCCCAGCAGCTGCCGGGCTTGCGCCAGTTCGCCCAGCGATGTGGGACACACGTCGGGGCACTGCGTGAAACCGAAGAAGACCACCACCGCCTTGCCCTTGAAGTCGGCCAGCGTGCGGGCCTGCCCGTTGTGGTCGGTGAGCGAAAAACCGGTGGCGTAGTCGGCACCGGTGATGTCGATGCCCGAGAAACCGGTGGCGGTGGCGTCGGCGGGTTTGTCGGAGCAAGCGCCCAGGGCCAGGGTGCTGGCGCCCAGCAGCAGCATGAGACGGCGCGTGAAGGAGGCTGGGTTCATGGCAGCGGTGCGTTTCATGAAATGTAGTGATCCACCAGCAGCGCCGCAAACAGCAGCGACAGGTGGATCAGCGAAAAGCGGAAGGTCTTGCGAGCCAGGGCGTCCGAATAGTCCCGCCAGAGCACAAAGGCGTAGCCGCAGAACCCGATGCTCAAGCCCACGGCCACCACCAGGTAAAACCAGCCGCTCATGCGCATCACGAAGGGCATGAGGCAGGCGGCGAAGAGCACGAAGGTGTAGAGCAGGATCTGCAACCGGGTGAAGTCCGAACCGTGGGTCACCGGCAGCATGGGCAGGCCGGACTTGCGGTAGTCCTCGACGCGGTAGAGCGCCAGCGCCCAGAAGTGCGGCGGTGTCCAGAGGAAGATGATGAGGAAGAGGATGAGGGCCTCGGGCGCAACCACGCCGGTCATGGCGGCCCAGCCCAGCACCGGCGGCATGGCGCCCGAGGCGCCGCCGATCACGATGTTCTGCGGCGTCAGCGGCTTGAGGATCACGGTGTAGATCACCGCGTAGCCCACAAAGGTGGCGAAGGTCAGCCACATGGTGAGCGGGTTCACGAGGAAATACAGGATGGCCGAGCCCAGTGCGCACAGCACCGCCGAGAACGTGAGCGTCTGCACGTTGGAGAGCTCGCCCTTGGCGGTGGGTCGCCAGGCGGTGCGCCGCATCTTGGCGTCGATCTGCTGTTCGACCACGCAGTTGAATGCCGCGGCCGCGCCGGCCACGAGCCAGATACCCAGCGAGGCGATGGCGGCGAGCTGCACCTGCTGCCAGGACGGCACACCGGGCACGGCCAGCACCATGCCGATCAGGGCGCAGAAGACGATGAGCTGGATCACGCGCGGCTTGGTCAGCGCGTGGAACTGGCGCCAGACCGGGGTCGGCAGGGCGGAGGCGGGAGTGGTGGGCGCGGTGCTCATCAGGTCGGTCGGGAAACGTTGAATGGGGAAGCGCTCACGGTGTGCACCGCGTTGCGGGTACCGAAGAGGGCACCGGTCATG
>JAHIQV010000085.1 GCA_018903185.1 Gammaproteobacteria bacterium
CGTGGACTGGACAGCCTGCGTGAGCTGCGCACCCAGATCGAGGACGACACGCTGCCGGACCTGGGGCCGCTGTCGCGCGAGAGCCTGGTCCGCACCCTCATCGAGGCGGAAGAAAAGCTCGATTCCGACGGCCGCCTGGTCGCGAGCATGGCTCGCGCGGGCAATGTGGTCGTGCCTTCGGTGTTTGAACTCGGTGAGCCTCTGGGCCGGCCCGACCAGCCGCTGCCCGCCTTTGCACGGAAAAGCGCGCTGGTGGATACCACCGGTTTCGGCTTCCCGGCATCGCAGTCGCAGCAGCCCATTGCCGCCATCGGTGAGGCCGCCGTGGCCGTGGCCCATCTCAACCAGTTGCAGGACCGTGATGGCGCGGTGCGCCAGGAACCCTTGTTGCTGAACTTTGACGGCCACGCCGTGCCTTCCATGGGCCTGGCGGTGGCTGCGCACAGCCTGAACCTGGGCGTGCAGGACCTGCGCCTGTTGCCCGGCGAGGGGGTGCAGCTCGGGCGCCTGCGCATACCGACCGACGAACTGGCGCGCGTGCTGCCGCAGTTTTATCCGGACCCAAGCGGCCGCCCCGCGTTTGCGGTGGACAGTTTCTACGACGTGGTCTCGGGCAAGATCCCCGCCGCCAAGTACGCCGGCAAGATCGTGATCGTGGGCGCGACCGCGGCCGGGGTCGGCAACGTGTTCACCACGCCGGTGGCGGCCGCCATGTCGCCCGCCGTGATCCTGGCACACATCACCTCCAGCATCCTGCAGGGCCATTTCATCGCCCAGCCGCTGTGGAGCGGCATCGCCGTGGCGGCGCTGGTGCTGGCGGTGGCGGTCTATCTGCTGCTGGCCCTGCCGCGGCTGTCAGCGATGCGCGGTGCCTGGGTCTCGGGCGCACTGTTCGTGCTGATGCTGGGTGCGGAATACGGCCTGCTGTCCGCGTCCGCGCTGTGGCTGCCGCTGGTGTTCCCGGCCGCGCTGCTGTTGATCGGCCACCTGGCCCTCGTCACGCGGCGCTTCGGGGTCACCGAGGCGCGCAAGGTCCAGACCGATGCCGAGTCGGCCGAAACCAACCGCATGATGGGCCTGGCGCTGCAGGGCCAGGGCCAGCTGGACATGGCCTTTGACCGCCTGCGCCGCGTGCCGCACAGCGAGGCGCTGATGGACAACCTCCAGCAGCTGGCGCTGGATTTCGAGCGCAAGCGCCAGTTCAACAAGGCGCAGTCGGTGTACGAACACATGGCCCGGCTGGACCGTGCCGATGCCGATGTGCAGGCCCGTCTGAAACGCGCCAGAAACCTGTCGGAAACCATGGTGTTGGGCGGTGGCGCATCGCACCCGGGCGGCACCCTGCTGCTCACGGGTGGCGGCATCGAGAAGCCCATGCTCGGGCGCTACCAGGTCGACAAGGAGCTGGGCAAGGGCGCCATGGGCGTGGTCTACCAGGGCCGAGATCCGAAGATCGGCCGCTGGGTGGCCATCAAGACCCTGGCACTGAGCGCCGAATTCGAGGGCAGCGAACTGCAGGACGCGCGCGAGCGCTTCTTCCGTGAGGCCGAGACCGCCGGGCGCCTGCAGCATCCGCACATCGTCACCATCTTCGACGCCGGTGAAGAACACGACCTGGCCTACATCGCCATGGAATTCCTGCCGGGCCGGGACCTGGTGGCACACACCCGCGCGGACCACCTGCTGCCCGTGGCCACGGTGCTGGACATCGGCGAGCGGGTCGCCTTGGCGCTGGATTACGCGCACCGCCAAAACGTGGTGCACCGCGACATCAAGCCGGCCAACGTCATGTACGCGCCGGATGCCGACAGCGTGAAAGTCACCGACTTCGGCATCGCGCGCATCACCGATTCCAGCCGCACCAAGACCGGCATGGTGCTGGGCACACCCAGCTTCATGTCGCCCGAGCAACTGGCCGGGCAGCACATCGATGGCCGCTCCGACCTCTATTCGCTGGGGGTGATGCTGTTCCAGCTGCTCACGGGCACGCTGCCGTTCCGGGGCGACTCCATGGCCGCGCTGATGTACCAGATCGCCAACCAGAGCCCCCCCGATGTGCGCGCCCTGCGACCCGGATTGCCCGCCGGGATCGCCGACATGCTCACCCGGAGTCTGGCCAAGTTACCCGCTCAGCGTTACCAGACCGGCGCTGATCTGGCGGCCGAACTGAAGCGGCTGCGAGCGGAAGTCGATACCCTGGCTGGTACCGATATGCCATTGCGCGACAATGCCAGCAGCGCGGCCGGCCCGTCCGGCCACTTTGAAACCACACAGGTCAGCCCCCAACGTCCGTCAACCACCAGGGTCGCAGCCCCTGATATCGCGGAATATGTGACAAATAGTCGAAATCAAGAACGATGACGAATCACATGTTTGGTTATAAACCTGCTCAACATGAACTTTGAGTACGCCGCCCTCACGGACCCAGGCCTGGTCCGCGACAACAACGAAGACACGGTTGCCGTGGATGCCGAGAACCAGCTGGTGGTGCTGGCCGATGGCATGGGCGGCTACAACGCGGGCGAAGTGGCCAGCGCCATGGCCACCACGTTCATCAAGGAAGAGCTGGGCCGCTGGCTGGTCGATGGCGGGCACGAGGCCAACCCCCGCGAACTCAAGCGGGCGATGGAAATCTGCATCGACAACGCCAACCGCTCGATCTTCAACGCCGCCAACTCCAACCCCATGTACGCGGGCATGGGCACCACCATGGTCATGGGGGTGTTCATGGGAACGCGAGCGATGATCGGCCATGTGGGCGATTCACGCTGCTACCGCCTGCGGGGCACCACCCTGCAGCAGCTCACGCGCGACCACTCTCTGCTGCAGGAGCAGATCGACGCCGGCCTGATCTCGCAGGAACAGGCCCAGTTCGCCACCCACAAGAACCTCGTCACCCGCGCCCTGGGGGTCGAGGACACGGTGTTGCTGGAAGTCAACGAATACCGGGTTGAAGACAGCGACCTGTACCTCTTTTGTTCCGATGGCCTGAGCGACATGGTGTTCGATGAACAGCTTGCCGCGATACTGATGGCGACAGGCGGTTTGCAGGGGAAATGCCGCACCCTGGTCGATGCGGCCAACGGGTACGGGGGTCGGGATAATATTTCGGTGATACTGGTGCTGGCACGCTCCAAACAGGTCCGCAGGGGTTTGTTGTCGCGTATGCTTGGCGGCGCTAGTTCTTAAGAATTAATTCATCAGGTTCCACAGGAGTCGGCCATGCCGAAAATGATCGTTTCCATCGATGGCGTCGTCATCAAGGAAGTGCAGCTCACCAAAGACCGCACCACGCTCGGTCGTCGTCCCTACAACGACATCGTGATCGACAACCTCGCGGTCAGCGGGGAGCATGCGGTCATGCAGATGTCCGGCGCCGAGGTGTTTCTTGAAGACCTCAACAGCACCAACGGCACCTATGTGAATGGCAAGGCCATCAAGAAACAGCAGCTGAAGAACGGTGACACGGTCGAGATCGGCAAGTACAAGATCAAGTTCGTGCACGACGGCGCGGTCGAGAACTTTGAAAAAACCACCGTCATCAACGCCGGTGCCGTGGTGGGGACCGCCGAGCCAGCCGCCCCTGTGGGCAATGGCGCGATCCGCGTCATGTCGGGTGCTGCCGCGGGCCGTGAAGTGCCGCTGGTCAAGGTGGTCACCACCATCGGCAAACCGGGTGTGGCGGTGGCGGCCATCACGCGCCGTCCCCATGGTTATGTGGTTGCGCTGGTCGAAGGCGCCATCAAGCCCACCGTGAACGGCAACGCCATCGGCACCGAGGCGGTCAACCTGCGCAACGGCGACCTGATCGAGCTCGCGGGCACGCAGATGCAGTTCGTGCAGTCCTGAGGCCCAGCGGCCAGCGGCCCGGTCCGCAGGCCTTGAACGGCCTGCATCTTCCATTCTGGCGCCCCCCATGCAGGCCTTGAGCAGACACGGCCCGCGCATCGCCGTCACCTTGCTGCCGCTGCTGCTGGCCGTGCTGCACGCCGTGGGGTTGCTGCCCATGGGCATGCTGCAGCGGCTCGACGACATCATTTACGACGCTCGCCTGCGCGCCACCCTGCCGGCCACGCGCGACGAGCGGGTGGTGATCGTCGACATCGATGAAAAGAGCCTGGCCGAAGTCGGGCGCTGGCCCTGGGCCCGGCACGACGTGGCCCGGCTGGTCGACACCCTGTTTGAAGACCAGCGCATCGCCCTGCTCGGGTTTGACACGGTGTTTGCCGAAGCCGACAACAGCTCGGGCCTGCAACAGCTGCAGCAACTGGCCAGCGGTGCGCTCGCCGACCAGCCCGGTTTTGCCGAACGCCTCCGGCAACTCGAACCCGAGCTGAACCGCGACGCCCGGCTGGCGCGGGCGCTCAAGGACCGCCCGGTGGTCCTGGGCTACTACTTCACCAGCGACCGCGACGGGCGCACCAGCGGTGTGTTGCCCGCGCCGGTGATGCAGTCCGAAGCGCTAGGCGGCCGGCCCATCCTGGCCACGCGCTGGGACGGCTACGGCGCCAACATCCCACCGCTGGCCGAAGCGGCCCCGCGCGCCGGTTTTTTCAACGCCATCACCAGCCCGGACGGCGTGGTGCGCTCACTCCCCCTGCTGGCCGAGCACGGGGGGCGCTACTACGAATCGCTGTCACTGGCCATGTTTCGTCTGCTGCTCGGCTCGCCCGGCGTCGAACCGGGTCTTCCCTCCGAGCGGCTGGTGGGTCGCCAGTACCAGGCGATGGAGAGCGTGCGCCTGCGCCAGGGGGCGTCCACGCTCGCCATCCCGGTGGATCACCGGGTCGCCACGCTGGTGCCCTTCCGCGGCCCCGGTGGCCCGCAGGGCGGGTCGTTCACCTATGTCAGCGCCGCCGACCTGCTCGCCGGGCGGGTGGCGCCCGGGCAACTGGCGGGCAAGATCGTGCTCATCGGCACCACCGCGCCCGGGCTGCTGGACCTGCGGGTCACGCCGGTCGGTGAAACCTACCCCGGCGTCGAAACCCACGCCAGCCTCATCGCCGGCCTGCTCGATGGCCAGCTGCTCGTCAAGCCCGACTACGCGCTGGGCTACGAGCTGGTGATGCTGGTGGTCGCCGGCCTGGTCCTGGCGCTGGCGCTGCCCCTGTTGGGCGCGGCGCGCGCGGTGCTGCTGAGCCTGGCGGTGGTGCTGGCGGTGATCGGGCTCAACACCGGGCTGTACCTCGGCCATGGGCTGGTGCTGCCGCTGGCCAGCACGCTGGTGATGGCGGGCCTGGCCTTTGCGCTCAACATGAGCTACGGCTATTTTGTTGAAAGCCGGGCCAAACGCGAACTCGCCCAGCTCTTCGGCACCTATGTGCCGCCCGAGCTGGTCGACGAGATGGTCAAGGACCCCGACCGCTACAGCATGACCGCCACCACCCGCGAACTCACCGTGATGTTCTGCGACATGCGCGGCTTCACGCAGATCGCCGAAACCATGGCGCCGACCGAGCTCCAGGCCCTGCTCAACACCGTGTTCAGCCGCCTGACCCGGCTCATCCGCCAGCAGCGCGGCACCATCGACAAATACATGGGCGACTGCGTCATGGCCTTCTGGGGCGCCCCGGTCGAAACGCCCAGCCACGCCAGCCTCGCCGTGCAGACCGCGCTGGCGATGGCGCAGGCCATCCGCGAGATCAACGCCGAGCGGGCACAGGGCGCCCTGCCCGCCATCCACCTCGGCATCGGCCTGAACACCGGGGACATGTGTGTGGGCGACATGGGCTCCGACGTGCGCCGCAGCTACACCGTGATCGGCGACGCGGTCAACCTCGGCTCGCGGCTCGAAGGGCTCTCGCGGATCTATGGCGTCGACATCGTCGCCAGCGAAGCCACCCAGGCCCAGGCGCCGGGCTTCGCCTGGCAGGTGCTCGACCGGGTGCGCGTCAAAGGCAAGGCCCAGGCCGTCACCATCGTCACCCCGCTGGGGCGCCGCGAGCAACTCACGGCCGAACAGACCGCGGAGCTGGCGCAGTGGAAGCTCGCGCTCCAGGCCTGGCAGGCCCGGGACTGGGACGCCTGCGACGTGCACCTGCTCAACCTGCAGCGCCAGAATGCCAAAAAAGTCCTTTACCGCCTGTATGCCGAACGGGTAGCCTCCATGAGGCGGTTGCCGCCCGACGCCCCCTGGGACGGGACCACCAGCTTTGAGTCCAAATAACCCGGCCCGCTGGGCCACCAACCTGCGACAAGACCGATGAGGGTACGCGTTCTGGGATGCTCCGGCGCCATCGCGCAAGGCTGCCGTACCACCTCCTTTTTGCTCGACGATGACGTCCTGATCGACGCCGGCACCGGCGTGGGCGATCTCAGCCTGGACGAAATGGCCCGGGTCAACCACGTCCTGCTGACCCATTCGCACCTGGATCACGTGGCCAGCCTGCCGCTCATGCTCGACGCCGTGGCCGCGCGCCGCCTGGCCGCGGGCGCCGAACCGCTGCAGGTGCGTGCCCTGCAGAGCACCATCGACGCCCTCAAGGCCCACATCTTCAACAACCTCATCTGGCCCGATTTTTCCACCATCCCCAGTGCCGCCACACCGCTCATGCGCTGCGTGCCCATCACCGTGGGCGAGGTGCTGCAGGTGGGCGGCAAGGCCATCGAGGTGCTGCCCGCCGTGCACACCGTGCCCGCCTGCGGCTACGCCGCCGCCACCGCCTCGGGCCACTGGGTCTTCAGCGGCGACACCGAGCGCAACCCCGCCTTCTGGCAGCGCGTCAACCAATTGCCCGTGGCCCTGCTCATCATCGAAACCGCCTTCAGCGACCGCGAAAAAGCGCTCGCCCGGCGCAGCCTGCACCTGGCGCCCGGCACGCTGGCACAAGAGCTCGACCAGATCGACCGCCGCCAGCGCTACCCGATCTACATCACCCACACCAAGCCCGCCGAAACCGGGCTCATCATGGACGAGATCCAGCGCTTCGACCAGATCCCCAGCCGGGAGGGCGACGTGCGCCACGACATCCGCTGGCTCAGCGCCGGGCAGACTTTCGAGCTGTGAGTGGCTCTGGAAGAAGTTGGCGCCGTGCTCCGAGAAACCCATCGACATCATTGACACCCCTGTCGTGGTGGCCGGCCTGATCAGCCCGCCACCCGACTCGCCAGACCCGGGCGATCCGTTCTTGTGGAACCTGCTGGCGCTCAGGCCCGATCTCATCTTGGTCACGGGCGACCCGCGTTTGTTGCCAGACGCCGGCATGGGGCAGCGGGTCATCACACCGCTGGCGCTGGCATCACGCCTTCAACACGGAACACAAAGACCTTGCCGCCGTAGGTGACAATTTCTGTCTGCCCAGACCGGGGTGACAAAAATTGTCAGTAGCAAAAAGCACCACAGGACACAAATCGTCACATGCACCGGCTGCAGCGTGAAAAAGACCGCAGAAACCCGGCCTTGTCGGGTTGGCACGGACCCTGCTCAGTAAAGCGCATCTCTGTCCCGCAACCCCTAAGGAGTTTTTCTCATGAAGCGTTCCATGCAAAAAGGTTTCACCCTCATCGAACTGATGATCGTGGTGGCCATCATCGGTATTCTGGCTGCCGTGGCCCTGCCGGCTTATCAGGACTACACCAAGCGCGCCAAGATGAGCGAGGTGATTCTGGCCGCTTCGGCTTGCCGTACCACGATCACCGAAGTGTTCCAGAGTACGACTGGTACTTTGCCGACCGCTGGCAATTGGGGTTGCGAAAGTTCTACGGCCTCGTCCAAGTATGTGGCCGCGGTGGCAACTGACGCAAATGGCGCGATCCAAGTGACGGCTCAGGGTATCGATGCCACCAACATTGACGGCAAGTTCGTTTCGCTGGTGCCCTTGACTAGCACCAGCACCACTCCGGCCGCTGGTGATGCTGTGTTCCAGTGGGCCTGCGGCAACACTGCTGCAGTGGGCAGCTCCACATTCGTGACCACGGTGGC
>JAHIQV010000086.1 GCA_018903185.1 Gammaproteobacteria bacterium
GAAGGGCGCGAACGCAAACACCGAGCCGGTGCGCGCGGCACCAAAGCTGCGCTGCGCCAGCAAATAGAAGCGCAGGCTCAGGCCGTAGCCGGTGGCGCCCACGGCGAGCAGGGCCAGCGCAGCGGGCAGCGGCGGCAGCGGCTCGCCCCAAACCAGCGCGAGCGCGGTGGTGACGCTGGCGCCCAGCGCGGCTTTGACCAGCACCACCTGACCCGGGTCGCGCTCGGCCACGCCGCGCGAAAGCGTGTTGTCCACCCCCCAGGCCACGGTGGCCACGGCCACGGCGAGCAGGCCGAGCAATTGCACCTGGCCGGTCAGGCCCTGGTCCAGCACCAGCAGCGCGCCGCCGGCCAGCAGCAGTGCCACGGCGGTCTTGACGCGGCCGTCCAGCACCTCGCCGTACCAGCGCCAGGCCAGCACCGCCGTGAACACGGCTTCGAGCGTGAGCAGCAGCGAGGCGCTGGCGCCACTGGTGCGCTGCAGGCCCCAGGCCAGCGCCACCGGGCCGATGACAGCACCCGCCGCCACCATGGCCAGCAGGCGCGGTGCATCGCTGCGGCGCAGCGGCGCTTCGACCCCCGCGCCCCGGCGCTGGAACAGGGCCACCAGCGCGGCGCCGGCGTAGAGCAGCGCGGCGGTGCTGAACGGGCCGAGGCCCTGACCGAAACGCTGCACCAGCGGCGTGCTCAGGCCAAACAGGGCGGCGGCCAGCAGGGCCAGCGCGCCGCCGCGCAAGACGGGCGACGCGTTTTGCATCACTGCCCGGTGTGGTTGGCGGCGATGAAGTTACCGGGCTGCGAGAAGAAGATATAGAGCGTCTGCTTGGCCGCGTCGGCTACGGCAGGGTTCTTGAACGACACCTTCCACTCTTTGCCTTTCTTGCCGTCCACCAACTCGGCCTTGTCTTGCTTGACGGCTTGCCAGGAGGCGTCGAGCTTGCCAGCCTTGACCAGCGAGGCCTTGCGCTGCGATGCGCAGTCGGTGACCACGGCTTCGGAGGCGGGCTTGCTGCCGTGGAAGTGACAGCTGCTGCCTTGGTCCGCCAGCGCGGCGGGCGCGGCGAACAGGGTGGAGGCAAGGGCTGTGGCGATGGCGAGGGTTTTCATGATGGGAGCTTTCGGTGAATGTTCAAAAAGGGCGTGCAACAAGGAAAGGATTCAAAGGCCGTCGCGGCTGGTGTCGCGGGTGTCGTCCACGGCCATATCCTCGTGCGCGTGGCGGTGTTCGGCGGCGGGAAAGCGGAAGCTGTCCGGGGCCGTGTCGTGCTGGTAGCCGTGCAGCTGCGTGAACAGCAGGTAGACACCGGCGTAGAACAGGGCCATGTTGGCGATGTGGCTGAAGCGCCGGAAGGAATCCCGCCCGCGCCACACGGCCAGCAAGGCAACCATGACCGACAGCGCGGCGATCTGGCCCAGCTCGACGCCGACGTTGAAGCTGAGGATGCGCCCCAGCATCTGCGCGGCATCGTCGCCCAGCGGCAACTGCTGCAGACGGGTGGACAGGCCAAAACCGTGCAGCAGGCCGAAGCCGAACACCATCCACAGCAGGTTGGGCGAGGCCATCTGGAAGTGCTTCTGGAAACCGCCGTTGTTGTCGAAAGCCTTGTACATCACGCTGACGGCAATGATGGCGTCGATGAGGTAGTAGTTCCAGGTGATCTGGAACAGGGTGGCCAACACCAGCGTGATGCTGTGCCCGAGGGTGAACACGGTGACGAACTTGACCACGTCTTTGAACGAGGCCAGGAAGAACACCACGCCGAAGAGGAACAGCAGGTGGTCGTAGCCGGTGAGCATGTGGCTGGCGCCCAGGCCCACGTACTGGGCGTAGCCGCCGTCGAGCATGCGCTGTCGGTCGGCATCTGAAATGCCGTGGGCCAGCACGGCCAGCGGCGCGAGGGCGAGCGACAGCCAGATGGCCGCGCTTCGCAAGCGGGAAACATGCATGGAAAAATCCTGTGGGTCTGATGGAGAAGCCGGCCGCAGTGCCTGCGGAACGGGCCACCTCGCGCAAGCAGCGCCGCGCGCGGCTGGGCGCCACGCAGGCGCCCGGAAAACATCAGATGAGGGACCTGGGAGGCCGCAGCCAGCTGTCGGGATCGGCCGAGGGTGGCTGGACCGGCGTCCATGCCCGGGGAGCGCTGCGCGGCAGCGTTGGCACAGGCAGCGCCGCCGCCACGGGCAGGCCCTGGAACTGCACGCCCTCGCTGGCGTGCGAGTGGTGGGGACCGTGGTCGTCGCCGCTGGGCGCGTCGTCCATCATCAGCGTGGGGTCGAGGTCGTGGCCCAGCGCCCCGTGTGGGTCGAGGTGCTGGTGGTGACCATGGTCAATCGCATGGGCCACCTCGTGCGCCAGCCGATCGGCCTGGCCGGCCCGCTGGGCGGGCAGCGCCCACACCACGGACTGCAGCAGCAGACCGAACAACAGGACCCAGGTGGTGAGGACGGATTTCACAAGGGCGGATTCTATCGACGCATACCCGATCTGGCGCCCGGCAAGGCGATCAAAAACCAACCCATTTCTATAATCGCCCCATGTTGCGCCGGCTCCTCATCGCCTTGTTTGCTCTGCATTTCCTGCTGAGCCTGGGTGGGTTCACGCTTCACATGCCCTCGCCGGCGCTCACCGAGTCCGCGCTGACGGCCGACGCGGATGGGCTGAACTCCAGCATCCAGCACGGCCTGACCGACGACGCCCCCGACATGCCCGACGGCCCGGTGCGTGTCATGCCGGTCATCAGGCTGTCCCTCGCGCCGCTGCCGGCGACACCCTGGGTTTTCAGGACCCGGGACGACCCACTCCCCGTGGGTCTGGACCGACCTCCCCAGCGCACCACGCGCGCCTGACCTCAGGCGCGGCGCCCGCCCGCCTGCCTGCCATCCCCTTTGCCTCCCTGCCCGCTGTTGTGCGGGCGCCTCCTTTTGGAACCTGTTCCCACCATGGAAATCGCCTTACTGTTCGCGCTCATCTTGCTCAATGGCCTGTTTGCCATGTCCGAGATCGCGCTGGTCACCGCCCGCAAAGTGCGCCTGCAAAAACTCATCGACGAAGGCGACCGCTCTGCAGCCGCCGCCGTCAAGCTGGGCGAAGACCCCACGCGATTCCTCTCCACCATCCAGATCGGCATCACCTCCATCGGCGTGCTCAACGGCATCGTGGGCGAGGCCGCGCTGGCCGCGCCGCTGGCCGTCTGGATGGTGACTGTGGGCGTGCCCGGGCAATACAGCCAGCTCGCCGCCACCGGCCTGGTCGTGGTGCTCATCACCTACTTCTCCATCGTGGTGGGTGAACTCGTGCCCAAGCGCATCGGCCAGTCCAACCCCGAACTGCTCGCGCGCCTCGTGGCGCGGCCCATCAACTGGCTGGCCATCGCCACCAAACCCTTCGTGGTGCTGCTCTCGCTCTCCACCAAAGGCCTGTTGCGCGTGCTCGGCATCCAGCAGGGTAACGCCAACGCCGTGACCGAGGAAGAGATCCACGCCATGCTCGCAGAGGGCACGAGCGCGGGCGTGATCGAGTCGCACGAACACACCATGGTGCGCAACGTGTTCCGGCTCGACGACCGGCAGATCGGATCCCTCATGGTGCCGCGCAGCGATGTCGTCGCGCTCGACCTGGAGCAGGGCTTTGAGGTCAACATGGCACGCGTCGAAGCCTCCGACCATGCGCGCTTTCCTGTGGTCCACGGCGGCCTCAACAACGTGGCGGGGGTGGTCAACGCCCGCAAGTGGCTCTCGCAGGCGCTGCGCGGCAGCGATCGCGAACTGGCCACACAGCCCATGGAAGAGCCGCTGTATGTACCCGAAACCATCACCGGCATGGAGCTGCTCGGCAACTTCCGTCAGTCGGGCGGGCAGATGGCGTTCGTCATCGACGAATATGGCGAAGTCCAGGGCATCGTGACGCTGCAAGACCTGATCGAGGCCATCACCGGCGAATTCAGCCCGCGCGACCCGGAAACCTCCTGGGCGATGCAGCGCGACGACGGCTCCTGGCTGCTCGACGGCCACATCCCCGTGCCCGAACTCAAGGACCGCCTGGCGCTGGACTCGGTGCCCGACGAAGAGCGTGGCCGCTACCACACGCTCAGCGGACTCATGATGCTGCTGACCGGTCGCCTGCCCAAGGAAGGCGACAAAGTCGAATGGGAAGAGTGGCGCTTCGAAATCGTGGACATGGACGGCCGCACCATCGACAAGGTGCTCGCCACCCACCTGGACCCGAACGCGCCTGAAAGCACCGACGAGGTGACCACCCCATGACCACGCGACGACCCTTCGCGCTCGCCGCCGCGGCGGCTGCGTGGCTCACCCTGAGCGCCTGCTCCGACGGCTATTCCGGCAAAGGCGACACGCTGCACCTGGAATACGGTATGAGCCAGCAGGCCACTCTGGAAGCCATGAACCAGATCGGACGCGGCAAGTATCTGGAAGCCCATGCCCGCTTCGCGCTGCTGGACGGTTGCATGCTGGAAGTGCACGCTCAAGGCCAGTTCGATGGCAAGGACTCCCGGGCCATCCTGCTGCCGGGCACCGAAGCCGCTCTGGAGAGGCCCCCTGGCGGCGAAACCTACAGCGTGAAGCTGAACAGCGCCACACCCGGCAGCCCCGATCACACCGTACTCAGGAGCGCACCCTGGGCCGAAGCCACCCAGATGAAATGGCTGCTCGACTACGTGCGGCGCTTCTGCTGACCACCCAGCGGCCAGCCCATTGAGCAGCTTCGTCACGCAGCGCTGGCGCGGCCGCATCGGCTGGCGCACCCTGTTCTGGCGCGCGCCGCAGCGGCCCGCGGTGGTGCTCGGCGTGAGCGTGTTCTGGCTGTGACCACCTCGCGACTGGCTCACCCCCGCCAGCCGCCGTCCTCTTGCCGCACGCGGCCCAAGACTTGGAAGCGCCCTCAGCGCCCCAGTTTTTGCGACCCCCATTGCTCCTGCTGGCGCTGGTCGTCGGCGGCTTCGGCTTCGATGCTGTCCTGGGGCAGCTGCTTGAGGCAGTCGGCCAGGGCCTGGGGGTCCAACTCTTCTGGCTCGGGTTCTTCCGCTGGCGGGCCTTGCGGCGAGCGGCCGTCCCACACGAAGCGGTTGCCGCGCGGCGGCGGGTCGGGCAGGCAGTCGTTCTTGTAGAGCGGCGGCGACTCAGCGGTCCAGGCGTTGAAGACGATGGTCTTTTCAAAAATCAGGGGCTTGCCATTGGGCGTGGGCGGCAGCGGCGGCATCTGCCCGATGGCGGTGCGGGCGCGTTGTTCGATCTCTGCGGAGGTGGTCCACAGGGTGTCCAGCCGGGCCAGGGTTCCGC
>JAHIQV010000087.1 GCA_018903185.1 Gammaproteobacteria bacterium
CGCAGCATGGTGGCCGAAGGCATGCACTTTGTGGGCAACGCACTGCTGCGCGGCCCCTGCAGCGTGGCCGGTCTGGTGGAAGGCAACCTGACGCAGGCCCCCGACGCCACGGTGGCGGTCGTCGTGACCGAAACCGGTCGCGTCAAGGGCGACATCACCGCACAGAAAATATCGGTCATGGGCCACACCGATGGCATCCTGGACTCCGGTCAGGGTGAAGTGGCCCTGCACGACACCGCCAGCGTGCACGGTCTGGTGCGCTATGGGCGCATCCAGGTCAACGGCGCCGACCTCAATGCCACGCTGGAGCGTGTGGCGATCCAGAAGCCGGGGGCCTGACGGTTTTCCATGCTGTGGCGCCGACCTCCACAAATCCGCCTGATTCCGCAAACCGCGCCCGTACCGGACGCCGAGGCCTTGCGCCGCGCGGTGTTGCAGGCGAGCTGGCGGCGCGATCGCTGGGTCGCGCGCCGTCGCGTGTGGCTGCGCTGGCTGGTCTGGGTGACTGTGCGGTACCTGATGCCGGCTCTGCTGGTCTTCGGCCTGGGCGCCTGGCTCTGGCTGGGGGTGCTGCCGGACATGGGGAAGCCGCTGGATCCCCGGACCATCTTCCAGAAACCCGCTGCCAGCCCGCCACCGGCCGCCCCACCTGTGCACGAGTCCGCGCCCCTACCCGCGACGACGCCGCCTCCGTCATCTGCCGGACCAGAAGCCGTCCTGTTCAGCCCGGAGGGCGAAGAACTGCCCGTGCCAGTGGCCCTGCGTTTCGAATCACGCTGGGCAGCCCCGGCCAGCAGCAGCAAGCTCGCCACCACCGTGTCCGCCGAGCCCGACACGCCCAACCCGACCCAACCCCATCTGAAACCCGAAAACTGGTTGCACAGCAAGGAGCCCTGACCCCATGAACAACAATCCCGCTTCCACCCGCCTCGTTCCGGCCGAACGCCTCTCGGCCATCACCAGTCTGATCGCCGAAGGCGCCGTGTTCGACGGCAACTTCCACACCACGCGCGACCAGGGCATCAAGGTCGATGGCCAGCTCAAGGGCAACATCACCTTCGAAACCGGCGGCACGCTGCATGTGGGCGCCACGGGCGTGATCGAAAACACGCGCCTGGAAGCGGACTACGTGTTCATCGAAGGCAAGGTCATTGGCACCGTGATCGCGCGCAAGGCGCTGGAGATCACCGGCTCGGCCACGCTGATCGGCGACGCCAGCTATGACGAACTGATCGACATGCACCCGCGTGCCCGCGTGCGCGGCAAGATCGAATACCGCGGCGACATTGACGCGGCGCAGTCCTGATCGCCCACCACCACGAACCCACAAAAAAGCCTGCCAGATTGCTCTGGCAGGCTTTTTTTCGGAAACACCGCCTCGCGGCGGGGTCTTCAACGGGATCAGGCCTGGGTGGCGTTGTAGGCAGCAATGCCGTCCAGGATTTCCTTGTGAGCGGAAGCCTTGTCTTCCCAGCCCTGCACCTTGACCCACTTGCCCGGTTCCAGGTCTTTATAGTGCTCGAAGAAATGCTCGATGGCCTTCAGGCGCATCGGGTTCAGATCGTCCGGCTTTTGCCAGCGGCTGTAGAGCGACAGGATCTTGTCGGTCGGCACGGCCAGCACCTTGCCGTCTTCGCCGGCTTCGTCAGTCATCTTCAGGATACCGATGGCGCGGCAGGGCACCACCACACCGGGGATCAGCGGCACGGGCGTGATCACCAGCACGTCCACCGGGTCGCCGTCGCCCGACAGGGTCTTGGGCACATAACCGTAGTTGGTCGGGTAGTGCATCGCGGTGCTCATGAAACGGTCCACGAAGATCGCGCCGGTTTCCTTGTCCACTTCGTACTTGATCGGGTCGGCGTTCATCGGGATCTCGATGATCACGTTGAACGACTCGGGAACATTCTTGCCAGGGGTGACGTTGTCGAGAGACATGGGGTTTTCTGAGAGTTGATGAATCGGAAGCGGCCACGTGTGCACAGGCATGGCGCACGGAACCCGAACGGATGGGCGCAAACGGTGCGCGCATGGGCAGGATTTACCCTGATTTTACTGATCCCAGCCTTACTTCCTGATCCATATCATTTCCCAAATGAAGCAATTCCCGCTAAATTCCAGCCGTTGGCCAATCGCCCTGCCGTGCTGCACCACCTGTAGCACAAGGACACGAGGAAGCAACGCAGCGGGGGCCCCCCTCAAAGCGTTGCCCCCTCCAAGTCAAAACGAATGAGCAGGAGTAATCTATGGTTGGACAATCTGCGCTGATCTTTGCGCTGGTGTGTGGACTCGTGGCCGTGGCATACGGTTTCTGGTCCCGAAGCTGGATTCTTTCTCAGGACGCGGGCAACGCCCGCATGCAGGAAATCGCCGGGGCCATCCAGACCGGCGCTGCCGCCTACCTCGCCCGACAGTACAAGACCATCGCCATCGTGGGCGTGGTGCTGGCCATCCTCATCGGTGTCTTCCTCGACACCACGACCGCCATCGGCTTCGTGCTCGGCGCGGTGCTTTCGGGTGCCTGCGGCTTCATCGGCATGAACGTCTCGGTGAAGGCCAACGTGCGCACGGCACAGGCCGCCACCCGGGGCATCGGCCCGGCGCTGGACGTGGCCTTCCGCGGCGGTGCCATCACCGGCATGCTGGTGGTGGGCCTGGGTCTGCTGGGTGTGGCCGGCTTCTTCTGGTTCCTGGTCGGCAACGGCAACCTGACGCCCGACAAGAACCTGGCCAACCTGCTGAATCCGTTGATCGGCTTCGCCTTCGGCTCCTCGCTCATCTCCATCTTTGCCCGTCTGGGCGGCGGCATCTTCACCAAGGGCGCCGACGTTGGCGCCGATCTGGTGGGCAAGGTCGAAGCCGGCA
>JAHIQV010000088.1 GCA_018903185.1 Gammaproteobacteria bacterium
ACGGCGAGTGGCTCTACGCCAAGCACAGCTGCTGGCTGGACCAACTGCCCCACTACTTTGCGGAATTCGACGTTTACGACCGCCACACCGGCAAGTTCCTGAGCACCGGGCGCCGGCGCACTCTCTTGCAGGGCACCCCTGTTCTCCCGGTACCTGTTCTGTACGAGGGGCTGATGCCAACCGACCCTCGTTTGCTCTGGTCGCTGGTGACCAGGTCGCTGGCCAAGTCCGTCCACTGGAGGTCGAGCTTCGAGGCGCATGTCGAACGACAAGGCCTTCCGCTGGAGCTGACCTGGAAGCAAACCGACAAGTCGGACAAGTCCGAAGGCCTCTACCTGAAAGTCGAAAACGAGGACGAAGTGCTGGGCCGGTACAAGCTGGTGCGAGCGGACTTCACGCAGACCATCCTGGACTCCGACTCGCACCACGCGGACCGGCCCATCCTGCCCAACCTGCTGGCCCCCACCGCGGACATCTACAGCCCCGTGCTGACCTGCAGCTGGGAGGACCTGGGCCTGCGGACCCTGCGCGGGCTTGACGAGCTGAAAGCGGCGTTTCCCGCAAAGGGGCGGCGATGAAGCGCGAGACCATGGGGGAGGGCGTTGTGCTCTCCCGAGGTGCTTTCAAGACGGCGGTGTTCGGCCGAGCGGGTGGGCTTTGCGTGTTCTGCGGCCAAGCCGCCGTCGACGCGCACCACGTGCTCGACCGCAAGCTGTACCCCTGCGGGGGCTACTACCTGGGCAACGGTGCGGCGGTCTGCGTCGAGCACCACTGGGCGTGTGAGACCACGCGCATCTCCGTGGATGAGACCTGGGCCGCTGCGCGCATTTCAGTGCCGGTGCTCCCGCCTGGCCTGGTGCCCGGGCAAGCAGTGGACAAATGGGGTAACCGGGTCTGGCCGAATGGCCTGCGGACCTGGGGGCCGTTGCAATCAGATGCTGGCGCACGCAAGGCACTGGCGGCCGGCGGGTTTCTGGGGCTCATGATGCCCGCGGGCTACACGCCGGAGATCGATGGAGATGAATCATGAACTGGAACGACTTGCGGGGCCTTGTCCCCACACCCGGGGCATCCCCGGACTTCTTGGCGTGCCTGGCGGCCTTTCCCCAGCTGGAGCTGGCCAAGACCACGCCTCAGAGCCCGGTGTACCACGCCGAGGGCGATGTCTGGACACACACCGTGATGGTGGTGGAAGCCCTGCTGGCGGATCCGGCGTACGCCAGGCTGACCAGGACAGAGCAAGAGAACGTGTTCCTTGCCGCGCTGCTGCACGATGTCTCGAAGTGCCGCACGACGGTCATCGATCCGGACACGGGCGCCATCGGGCAGCCGGGGCACTCTCGCAAGGGTGCGATCGACGCGCGCATCGCGCTGTGGGACGCCGGCATGCCCTTCGCCCAGCGCGAGGAGGTATGCCGCCTCATAGCGGTGCACCAGGTGGCGTTCTACGTCATGGCGGATTCCCGGCGTGGCAAGAGCCCGGAGTACCAGGTCCGCGAGCTGTCCTGGCAGGTGAGCCTGCCGCTGCTGGCCATGTTGGCGGAGGCCGACATGCGCGGCCGCATCTGTCCGGATCAGCAGAAGGTTCTGGACAGTATCGAGCTGTTCCGGGAGCTTGCGCGCGAGGAAGGCTGCTACGGACAGCCCAGACCGTTTGCCGATGCGCACACCCGTGTGAGCTACTTTCGGGGAGCTGACGTGCACCCGGACTATCCGCTGTTCCAGGAGCCCGGACCCAAGGTCACGGTGATGTCGGGGCTGCCGGCCTCGGGCAAAGACACCTGGGTGGCGGAGAACCGGAAAGGCCTGCCGGTGGTGTCGTTTGATGACGCGCGTGCCGAACTTGGCCTGGCGCACGGAAAGAACGACGGCATGGCCGCGCACCATGCGATCGACAAGGCCAAGGACCTGCTGCGACGCAAGGCAGCTTTCGTTTGGAACGCGACGCACCTCAGTGCCCAGATGCGACAGAAGACCCTGGACTTGCTTTTTGCCTACGGCGCGGAAGTCGATCTGATGTACCTGGAGCAACCGCGGGCAACGCTTTTGCGTCGGAACTCGCGCCGGGACTCAACGCTGACCAACAAGGCCCTGCAGGGGATGTTGCACCGGTGGGAAGTGCCCTTGCCCACAGAGGCTCACACAGTTGTCTGTGGCGTAGGCTGACCTACACTTCGCCGCATGAAGCTGCACATCCTCTCCGACTTGCACCTGGAGTACGGGGCTTTCCAGCCCCCACCCACCGACGCTGATGTGGTGGTTCTTGCCGGGGACATTCATATGCAGGACAAGGGCATCTCGTGGGCCCTGGACTCCTTTGCAGGACCCGTCATCTACGTGATGGGCAATCACGAGGCCTACGGGAGTTCCATTGGCGCGACGCTGGCTGGCTTGCGCGCCAGGGCGAGCGGCTCAAGGGTGTATGTGCTCCAGGACGAAGCACTGGTGCTTGATGGTGTGCGCTTCCTGTGCGCCACGCTGTGGACCGACTATCGACTCACGGGCAACCAACCCCTAGCGCAAATCGACGCCTTGCAGCGGATCTCGGATTTCAAGCGGGTCGAAGATGCCAGCCCCGATCAGTACCTCGAATGGCACGTGCAGAGCAGGGCGTTTCTGGAGCGTTCGCTGGACGCCCCGTTTGATGGACCCACGGTGGTGGTCACCCACTTTGCCCCGACCCTGCACAGCGCCGACCCGCGCTACGGCCTGAGCCCGGGCACCGCCGGGTTCTGCAATGCGCTGGACGACCTGCTGCCGCTGGCCGATCTGTGGCTGCACGGTCATCTGCACTGCCCCACCGATCAGCGGGTGGGCCGTTGCCGCATCGTGGCCAATCCGCTCGGCTACGCCAGCAAGGGCGAGCAGGCGTTGTTCAGGCCCACGCTGACGATCGATGTGGAAAACCGGTAGAGACATTGCAGGGCCACGGCGTACACTGACACGTTGACCCGTCAATCAGGAGATGAACCGTGAAAATCTTGCTCGCAGTGGATGGCAGCACCTACACCAAAAAAATGCTCGCCTACGTGACCACCCACGAAGAGGTGTTCGGCACACACAACGACCTCACCCTGTTCACCGTGCAACTTCCCTTGCCGGCACGTGCGCGCGCTGCGGTGGGCGCCGAGGTGGCCAATGGCTATTACGCCGATGAAGCCGAGAAGGTCACGGCCCCCGTGGTCAAGTTTTTCAAGCGCCACGGCATCGAACCCAAGGTGGTGCACAAGGTCGGGCAGCCCGGCGAACAGATCGCCAAAGCCGCCAACGCCGGCAAGTTCGACATGGTGGTGATGGGCTCACACGGCCACAGCGCCCTGGGCAATCTCGTCATGGGCTCGGTGGCCACCCAGGTGCTGGCGCACTGCGAAGTGCCGGTGCTGCTGGTGAGGTAAAGAGCCGCCTGCGGCGCGGGGGAGTCACCGTTTCCGCAATCCGTCGAAGCAGGTGCTGAGCACCATCTCGATGATCTGCTCGTTGCTGTAGAGCTCCGCCCCCTTGAGGAACCCCAGCACCGGATCGCAGGCACGCGCATACAGGGTGTAGAGCACCGCGATCGGCGGCAGCGCGGTGTTCAGGCTGCCATTGGCCTGGGCTGCGGTGATCCACGCGCCCAGGCGATCACTCACATCCATCAGGCCATCGACGTAGGCCTTGTTGGTGGTCAGCGCCGCGCGCAGGCTGGAGTTTTCGCTCGGCAGCGAAGGCATTTCGCCCGCCAGTTGCACCGCCATCGTCCAGCGGGCCACCTCGCGCAGCAGCTCCAGCGGCGGGCGCTGGGTATCCAGCGTGTCCAGGAACGCACGCGCCCGGTCCATCACACGCACCATGGCCGCGGCCGCCAGGTCTTCCTTGCTCGGGAAGTGCTTGTACAGGCTGGCCTTGGCGATGCCGACTTCGGCCGCCACTTCGTCCACCGTCATCGCCTCAAAGCCCTTTTCGGCCAGCAACCGGTTCACGGCCGACACGATCGCGTCCTCGCGCGCGATGTGCATCTGTTCCCGGAAGCTGCGCTTGGGCGGGACGGGCGGAGACGACTTGAGGGCAACACTGACCATGGACAACCTTTGAATACGTGCCCGGATTCTGCCTGAAATTGACGACAAGGTCGACAACAACACCAATAAGTCTTGTTACATACTGATTAGTATCTTTTTATCCGAATCAGTGTAATATCCAGCCTGACGGCCGACTTTGCCGGGGTGAGCCAGCTTGGCAAGCCACCCGGTGACGCTGTTGTTCCGAAGCCTGGCCAGCGCGAAAGCGTCAGCGGCAACCCCGCTGTCCCGCTCTGCCGGCCACCATCCCTGTTGTCCAACCTCACTGGAGTTCCGTATGAAAAAGACCCTCATCGCCGCCACGCTCGCCTTCGGCGCCTTCACCGCGCAAGCCGCCGACATCGTGGACACGGCCGTCGCAGCCGGTTCGTTCAAGACCCTGGCCACGGCCCTGCAGGCCGCCGGCCTGGTGGACACGCTCAAGGGCAAGGGCCCGTTCACCGTGTTCGCCCCCACCGATGAAGCCTTCGCCAAGGTGCCCAAGGCGGATCTGGACGCCTTGCTGAAAGACAAGGCCAAGCTCACCGCTGTGCTGACCTACCACGTGGTCGCGGGCAAGGTGATGGCGGCCGACGTGAAGGCCGGCAAAGTGAAAACGGTGCAGGGCAGCGAGCTGACCGTGAGCACCATGGGCGGCGTCAAGGTGGACGCGGCCAACGTGGTGAAG
>JAHIQV010000089.1 GCA_018903185.1 Gammaproteobacteria bacterium
CTTCAAACTGCGCCGCGTTCTTGCCTTTGAAAGGCGCGTAGAACGCCTTGATCGCGGCCATGTCGGCCTCGATGTCGCCGGTGGGCAGGAACAGCGGGCCCAGGCCGCTGCGTTTGGTGGCGTAGTCCATGTAGGCCATGACGATGGGCACCTGGGCTGTGCGGGCGATGTAGTAGAAGCCGGTCTTCCAGTAGCGCGTCTTGCTGCGCGTGCCTTCGGGCGGCACGATGAGTTGCAGCGGTCCGTCGGCGGCGCGGATGGCGTCGGCCGAAGCGGCCACCAGGTTGCTGGATTGAGCGCGGTTCACCGGGATGCCGCCGAGCCAGCGCATCAGGCCGCCAAACGGGGCTTTGAAGATGCTTTGCTTGCCCATCCAGTAGGGGTTCAGGCGCAGGGCGAAGGCCACCATGAGGGTGTAGGGCAGGTCCCAGTTGCTGGTGTGGGGCGCGGCGATGAACACGCTCCGGGTCGCCTGCGGTGGCAGGCTGCCTTCGACCGTCCAGCCGGTCATTTTCAGGAAAGCCAGCGAAAAACCGCGCAGCAGGGCGTTGACCACCGGGGTGGTGAAGATGGTTCGGTGCATGGCCGGGGAGTATCGTGCAAGACACCGCCAGGCCCTGGCGCGCGCTACCATCGCCGCCACTTCATTTGACGGACATCAAGCCATGACCCCAACCCTCGATGTGCAGGGACTGACGGTGCAGATCGAGGGCCACGGCCCCACGGTGGTGATGCTGCACGGCTGGCCCGACACGCTGGCGCTGTGGGACGGCGCGGTGCGGGCGCTGAGCGACAGTTACCGCTGCGTGCGCTTCTCGCTGCCGGGCTTCGACCTCTCGAAGCCGCCTCGCCCTGTGTCGGTGAATGAGATGTGCGAACTGGTGGGCGCCGTGGTGGACGCGGTGAGCCCGGACGAGCCGGTGACGCTGCTGCTGCACGACTGGGGCTGTTTCTTCGGCTACGAGTACGCGGCACGAAACCCGCAGCGCGTGGTGCGGGTGGTGGGTACCGACATTGGCGACACCAATTCGGGCGCCTACCTCAAGTCGCTCAAGACCAAGGAAAAGCTGATGATCGCGGGCTACCAGCTCTGGCTGGCTGTGGCCTGGAAGCTCGGGGGCTGGCTGCCGGGCCTGGCCGACCGCATGACGCGCTTCATGGCGCGCACCATCGGTTGCCGCACCCCGCCCGAGCGCATGGGCTGGCAGATGAACTATCCCTACGCCATGCAGTGGTTCGGCTCGTACGGCGGCCTGCGCGGCGTGGCGCGGGTGGACAAGGTGTTCGGCCCGCAGATCCCCACGCTGTTCTGCTTCGGTCGGCGCAAGCCTTTCATGTTCCATTCACCGCGCTGGCTCGCGGCCCTGGGCACGACGCCGGGCAGCCAGGTGCAGGGCTTTGACGCCGGGCACTGGCTGATGTTTCAGAAGCCCGCCCAGTTTCACACCGCGGTGCGGGCCTGGCTGGACGGCGGAGGCGCCGAGCGATGAAGGCTGAGGACCTGGAACGCCTGATCACAACCGAGATGCCCTTCGGCAAACACAAGGGCACGCCCATCGCCGACCTGCCGGGCAACTACCTGAACTGGTTTGCGCGCGAGGGCTTTCCGAAGGGTGATGTCGGCCGCCTGTTGCAACTGATGCACGAGATCGACCACAACGGCCTGAGCGATCTGCTGGCGCCGTTGCGCCAGCGGCGTTCCTGACCCGCCCTCCATCGCCAGCGCCGTCAGCCCTCAGGCGATGTCGAAGGCATGGAAGCCGAACTGCCCGCGCCGGCGGTCGGCAAAGTAGTGCTCCAGCGTTTCCCGCACGGTGCGGAACGCGATCTCGTCCCAGGGGATCTGGTCTTCGGTGAACAGCCGGGCCTCGATGGTTTCGAAGCCGGGGTTGAAGTGCTCGCTGAGCAGGCGGGCGCGGTAGTACAGGTGGACCTGGCCCACACGCGCCACGTTCATGAGCGTGAAGAGTTCGCCCAGCACGATCTGCGCGCCGGCCTCTTCGTCGGTTTCACGCAGCGCGCCTTCGGCCGTGGTTTCGCCCAGTTCCATGAAGCCGGCGGGCAGGGTCCATTTGCCACGGCGCGGTTCGATGTTGCGCAGGCAGAGCAGCACGTATTCACCCGTCTCGCCCCACACCGGCACGGTGCCCACCACATTGAGCGGGTTTTCATAGTGGACGGTGTGGCAGACGGTGCAGATGGCGCGGGGTTTGGTGTCACCGTCGTCGGGGAGTCGGTAGGTGACGGCGGCGCCGCATTCTCTGCAGTGTTGGATGGGGCTGCGGTGCATGCTGCAAAGTGTAGGGGAAATGAAAAAGGGCTCCTTGCGGAGCCCTTCAAGACACCGGGGTGCAAGGCACCCGGCGCTGGAGGCGGTCAGCCCTTGGTGGTCTTGCCGTGTTTGGCGATCAGCGA
>JAHIQV010000090.1 GCA_018903185.1 Gammaproteobacteria bacterium
CATGCGCTGGCTGAAACGACGCGCCAACACCTAGGCCAGAAGGGAAGTTGAACCCAGGGCACCGTGGAACCGGCTTTGCCGGGCCGCCAGTGCCGCCCCCTTGAGGGGGTGACGCGCCCTTAGGCGCGGCGCGGGGGGGGGTCAATCCGGCCGGGTGTCCGAGAAACTCTGGCGCAGCGCCAGCTTGTCGGCCAGGCGGGCCAGGTTCGGGTAGGTGGTGCGCCACTCGATGTCGGGAAAGCGGAAGCCCAGGTAACCCAGGGCGCAACCCACGGCCACGTCGGACAGGCTCATGTGGATGCCCGAGCAGAAGGGTTTGTCACCCAGGCCCTGGCTCATGGAGGCCAGGGCGGCGTGGATCTTGCCGATCTGGCGCTCGATCCAGGCGTCGCAGCGCTGCGCATCGGTGCGGCCGGGCCAGGTGGCTTCCAGCCGCGCAAGGATGGCGGCGTCGAGCACGCCATCGGCCAGCGCTTCCCAGGTTTTCACCTCGGCGCGTTCGCGCCCCTGGGTCGGGATCAGCTTGCCCACCGGCGACAGCGTGTCCAGGTATTCGACGATCACGCGCGAGTCAAACACCGCTTCGCCGCCTTCCATGACCAGGCAGGGCACCTTGCCCAGCGGGTTGGACGCGGCGATGGTCGTGTCGGCGGACCACACGTCTTCCGGCAGGAACTGGTAGTCCAGCTTCTTCTCGGCCATGACGATGCGCACTTTGCGCACGTAAGGGCTGGTGATGGCGCCGATGAGTTTCATGAAGCAGGCATGTTGCACGGTAGACCGCGGATCGGCCATTTTAGCGAGCGATTCCCGGCCCGCGGCTGACACGCATGACAGGGAAAACACCCGGCCGCTGCGGGCGCTCCGCGCGACCCAGCCGCCCGGCGGTGGCCCGCCCACGGGACCGCCTCCTACAATGGCGGGATGCGCCCGACCTCTCCTTCCCCCTCTGCCTCGTCCACCCCCGCCACCTCGGCCCTGTCGCCGATTTCCGCCCTCTCGCCGCTGGATGGCCGCTACGCCGGGCGTCTGGCCCAGCTGCGCCCCTTCATGAGCGAACAGGGCTACATGCACCGCCGCGTGCAGGTGGAAATCGCCTGGTTCATCGCCCTGTCCGACGCCGGGTTTGCCGAGTTCCCCGCGCTCTCGCCCGGCGCCCGCACCTACCTGATGGGCCTGGTGAAGAACTTCAACGAAGCCGATGCGGTGGCCATCAAGGACATCGAAAAAGTCACCAACCACGACGTGAAAGCCGTCGAGTACTGGATCAAGTCGAAATTCGACGCCCGCCCCGAGCTGGAAAAAGCCGCCGAGTTCGTGCATTTCGCCTGCACCAGCGAAGACATCAACAACACCAGCCACGCGCTGCAGCTCAAGGGCGGGCGCGACGCGGTGCTGCTGCCCGCGCTGGACGGCGTGATCACCCGGTTGCGCGAGATGGCGCACGCCTTCGCCGCCGTGCCCATGCTCAGCCGCACCCACGGCCAGACCGCCAGCCCCACCACGGTGGGCAAGGAGATCGCCAACGTCGTGGTGCGCCTGGTCGCGGCGCGCGAGAAGATCGCCAGCGTCAAGCTCATGGGCAAGATGAACGGCGCCGTGGGCAACTACAACGCCCACCTGTCCGCCTGGCCCGATTTCGACTGGGAAGCCTTCAGCCGCCAGGTCATCGAAGCGCCCGAGCCGCTGGGCCTGGGCCTGAGCTTCCAGCCGTATTCGATCCAGATCGAACCCCACGACTACATGGCCGAGCTGTTCGACGCGGTCGCGCGCACCAACACCATCCTGATCGACCTGGCGCGCGACATCTGGGGCTACGTGAGCGTGGGCTATTTCAAGCAGCGCCTGAAAGCCGGCGAGATCGGCAGCTCGACCATGCCGCACAAGGTCAACCCGATCGACTTCGAGAACGCCGAAGGCAACCTGGGCCTGGCCAACGCGCTGCTCAAGCACCTTTCCGAAAAGCTTCCGATTTCCCGCTGGCAGCGCGACCTGACCGACTCCACCGTGCTGCGCAACATGGGCGTGGCGCTGGGCTACGCCGTGCTGGCCTACCACTCTATGGGCGTGGGCCTGGGCAAGCTGGAACTCAACGAAGAGACGCTGGCCGCCGATCTCGACGCGTCGTGGGAAGTGCTGGCCGAGCCGATCCAGACCGTGATGCGGCGGTTCGGCGTGGCCGGTGCCTATGAAAAGCTCAAGGAAGTCACGCGCGGCAAGACCGTGACCGCCGAAGCCCTGCACGCGCTGATCCGCAGCCTGGACATCCCGCAGGCCGAGAAGGACCGCCTGCTGGCCATGACGCCGGGCAGCTACGTCGGCAAAGCCACGGAACTGGCGCAGCGCGTCTGATCCCAGCGCCCCACCCGGACGGCCCGGGCCGCCCGGGCTGCCCAGGCTGCCCCGAAATGGCGTGACATAATTCTCGGACCGTTCTGTTTTTGTGACCTGTTTGTGTGGCCTGCTGGCTTGAACATGCGGCTTTGCTGGCAAAGTGCACCGACCAGTTGATGTGGCGCAACCAGCATTCATGATGGCAGCGCCCACCGTCCCGCGCATGCATCGCGCCTTCAGAAGAACCCACAACAATCCCCATGGCCATTGAATTGTTCAACCAAGACGGCCATGTGTGCCTGATGTTCGCGCACCTGAGCGACGAGGGCGGTGAAGCGGTGCAGGCCAACCAGTTCCTGGTGATCGATGGCCAGCAGGGCGCCATCATCGACCCGGGCGGCAACATGGCCTACAACGAGCTGCTGCTGACCATCGGGCGCTACTTCCAACCCAGCAAACTGACCGAGATTCTGGCGTCGCACGCCGACCCGGACATCATCGCCTCGCTCGACCGCTGGATGACCAGCACCCAGGCCACGCTCTACATCTCGACCCTGTGGGAACGTTTCGCGCCGCATTTCTGCAAGCCGGGCAAGACCGCGGGGCGCATCATCGGCATCCCCGACCCGGGCATGCGCATTCCGCTCGGCCGGTCCGAGCTGGTGGCGTTGCCGGCGCACTTCATGCACGCCGAGGGCAATTTCCAGTTCTGGGATCCGGTGAGCCGCATCCTCTTCTCGGGCGACCTCGGTGTGTCGCTGGGCACCTCGGCCGACGCCGCCAAACCCATCACCTCGCTGGCCCCCCACCTGCCACGCATGGAGGGTTTCCACCGCCGCTACATGGTCTGCAACAAGGTGCTGCGCCTGTGGGCCAACATGGCACGCACGCTGCCGATCCACATGATCGTGCCGCAGCACGGCGCACCCATCGCGGGCGCCGCGGTGCAGGAGTTCCTCGACTGGATCGTCACGGTGAACTGCGGCGTCGACAACATGACGCAGGCGAACTACACCCTACCAGCCTGAAGGCTGTTCCATCGCCCGCTCGGCGTAGCGGTTGAAACGCCAGGCGGTGCCTTCGAGCGTGATGCGCCGCCAGCTCGCGCGCTTTTCGCCCGGCGTCATCCCGGTCCAGCGCTGCACTTCGTCAAAGGTGCGGCCGCAGCCCTTGCACACGGCATCCCCCTGGCTGGTGGAGCAGATGGCGATGCAGGGGGTGTCCGGCATGGTCTGGAACCAGGCCAGCCACGCCTCGCGCACCGGCGGCAACAGGCTGGCTTCCTCGACCTCGGTTTCCTGACGGTACGCCATGCCGGCATACAGCTCGGCCAGCGCGCGCGTGGGCTCGGCCAGCGCCAGCCCATCCGACGAGGGTGAGCGCTCACGCCAATAGTTGATCGCGGCTTCGAGATCGGAGATGTGGATGCTGGCCATGGGGAATGGATGATAGCCAGCCCCCCGCTGCAGGTTTGTGGAAAGTCCGTATGCCCCTGACAGCCGTTGACAGCCACGCCTCTATACAATCGCGGCACTCGAAGGGGAGTAGCTCTCCGGTCAGGGTGGCGGCCAGCCGGCCCGCCGATCATGACCGTTCGGACCGTCGTCAGGACGAAGCATCTGCTTCCGGCGATCCGAGCCCGGTGATCCGTCACCGGCCTGAGCAAGACCTTTGATAGGCCCGCCCAGGCCGATCAAGGCCTGCCTGCCCTTGCCACGGTGCGTTCGCAGCGTGCGCCAAGCGACCGGTCGGCGCCCGTCGATCGGCCGAGGTCTGGGCCTCATTCCCCAACACCAAGAGGACCACATGGATTTCCTGACATCACCCCAGTTCTGGGTCGCCCTGGGACAGATCATCATCATCGACATCCTGCTCGGCGGCGACAACGCGGTCGTGATCGCGCTGGCCTGCCGCAAGCTGCCGCCCGCGCAGCGCACCAAGGGCATCCTCTGGGGCACCGCGGGCGCCATCGTCCTGCGCGTGATCCTGATCGCCTTCGCGATGACGCTGCTCAACGTGCCCTTCCTCAAGCTGGTGGGCGCGGTGCTGCTGGTGTGGATCGGCGTGAAGCTGATCGCGCCCGACGAAGACGGCCACGGCGACATCCAGGGCAGCGACAAGCTGTTCGCGGCCATCAAGACCATCATCGTGGCCGACCTGGTGATGAGCGTGGACAACGTGATCGCCATCGCCGGTGCCGCGCAGAACGCGGGCGAACACTCGATGCTGCTGGTGGTGCTCGGCCTGCTGATCTCCATCCCCATCATCGTCTGGGGCAGCACGCTGGTCATCAAGCTGATGGCGCGGTTCCCCTCCATCATCGTCGCGGGCGGCATGCTGCTGGGCTGGATCGCGGGCGGCATGCTGGTGTCCGACCCGGCCCTGGCCGACCCGGCCAACATGGCCTGGATGCCCAAGCTGTCCCAGAGCGCCACCTTCCACTACGCCGCCGCCGTGGCCGGCGCGCTGCTGGTGCTGGCCATCGGCAAGATCGTGGCCTCGCGCCAGAAGCCGGCCGAGGCATAAGCCAAGCGCCCGAACCGGTGAACGGAAAACGGGGCGGCACCTGCGGGTGGCCGCCCTTTTTCGTGCGCCCGATGCTATGCTGCCCGCATGAAACTCATCCTCAAATGGCTGCTCGCGGCCTGCGCCCTGTTGCTGGTGGCCTACCTCTACCCCGGCGTGCAGATCCAGAGCTTCACCTCGGCCCTCATCGCGGCGGCCGTGATCGGCCTCTTCAACATCGTCCTGCGCCCCGTGCTGGTGATCCTCACGCTGCCGGTGACGGTGATCACGCTGGGCCTGTTCCTGTTCGTCATCAACGCCCTGCTGTTCTGGGCCGCCGCCAGCCTGCTCAATGGCTTCGGTGTCAACGGCTTCTGGGCCGCGCTGCTGGGCTCGCTGATCTACTCGGCGCTGATGCTGGTGGTGGACGCCGCGCTCAAGACGGTATCGCGGGGCTGATACGGGTTCGCATTCAAGCGCAGAACAAGGCGGGAGCCGCAGACAGTGCTGTAGCACGGCAAGGCGAACCAACGCAGTTATACGTTTGAAGGCGAGCCCGTATGAGCGGCTTGTCCGGTCCTGGCGACCGGGTGCGGCCCTAACGCTTCTCGCTCTCCAGTTCCAGCGCCAGCTCGCGCTGCCGGCGCTCCACCTCGCGGCGCCGGCTGTCCACGATGGCGAGCTCCATCGGGTCCGCTGCGCGCTGCGCCGCCGGCAAGGCCTGCGCAGCCCGGAAGCGGTCCGCGGCCCCCTCGAAGTCCAGGTGCGCGGCGCGCGATTCGGCTTCGGCGCGGATCGACCGCAGCGTGTGCCCCTGCGCCTGGTGTGCCCGCGCCAGCACCTGCCAGGCCATGGCGTCGCGCGGGTGCTGCACCACCCAGGCCTGCAGGCGCGCCACCGCGCGCTCCGGGACGCCGGTCGCCAGCGCGGCCTGCGCACCCAGCAAGAGGTCGGCCCGCGAATCGCCCGCCAGGGCCTGGTCGCGCAGGGCCGCCAGCAAGGCACCGCTGGGGTCCACGCGGCTGTTGCTCTGGCCGCCCGCGGCGGGTGCGGTCAGCAGCAGTTCCAGCATCAGCGCGTCGGCGGCTGGCCGGGCGCTCGCCGCCACCGCGCCCCGCAGGCGCTGCGCCAGCTCCAGCGCCAGATCGCGCTGCCCCAGGCGCTGCGCCGACAGGGCGGCCGCATAACGCACACCGGGCGTGGCGCTGGCGCCCTGGCCAATCTGCAGCCAGGCGCGCAGCCGGTCCGGCCCGTTTTCGGCCAGCACGCGGGCACGCGCCGCCATGAGGGCATGCCGCTCGACGCTGACGACGGGGGAACTGGCCAGGCTCGCCACCCGCCCGGAAGGGCCCGGTGCGGCGCTGGCCAGCGCCGGCAGGTCCAGCCGCAGGCCGGTTGACCCACCGGCCGCGGGCGTTTCGGCAGCAGCGCCGGGCACCGCGGACCGGAGCGGCCCCACGCCCGGCCGGGCGCTCGCCGTCGCCAGCGGCAGGCGCGCGCGCATGTCGGCGATGCGCTCGCTGGTCAGCGGGTGGCTGCGCAGGTAGGGAAAGGAGCCGTCGTCGTTCAGGCGCGCGGCCTGCTGCAGGCGGTCGAACATGTCGACAAAACCCTGCCCCTCGAAGCCCGCACCGGTCAGCACGCCAAAGCCCACCCGGTCCGCCTCGCGCTCCATGTCGCGCGAAAAATTCAGCTGGGTCTGCATCGCCACCGCGTGGCTGCCCATGATGGCGGCGTTGGCCACCTCGGTGTTGGCGCGCGCGGCCAGCGCGCCCAGGATCAGGGCGCCCAGCATCCAGGGCGCCATGCGGTCCTGGTTCGACACCAGGCGCGCAATGTGGCGCTGCGACACGTGGCTGAGTTCGTGCGCCATCACCGAGGCCAACTCCTCCGGCCGCTCGGTCACCGCCAGCAGGCCCAGGTTCACCCCCAGGTAACCCCCCGGCAAGGCGAAGGCGTTCACCCGCCGGTCGCGCGAAATCATCAGCTCCCAGGCCAGCCGCTCCGACAGCTCGGGCGGCACATCGCCGCGCGCGCGCGCCGCGCCCAGCAGCGGCTGCCAGATCGCCGCCAGGTAGTCGCCCAGCACCGGGTCGTCCAGGTAATCCGGGTCGCGGTAGATGTCGCGCGCGATGCGGTCGCCCAGGCGGCGCTCGGCCGCGATCGACATGCCCTGCTCGTCCCCCAGGCTGGGCAGCCCGCCGCGCGCTGCAGCCGCTCCCGGCGCGCCACCGGCCGCGGGGTTCGTCTGGGCATTCGACAGGGACACCGGCACCGCGACCAGCGCGGCCAGCAGCACGGGCACGGAAAAGAGGCGTCGGGACAGCGGGAATCGGGGGGTCGTCAGCAGGCGCATCCCCGTATGATGCCGCCAACGCCCCCAGGTTTCTGTAAAGACTGCGCAAAAGCCCGCCATGAACCACCCGACCGCCCCGACCCCCAGCCCGCTCACCCATTTCGACGCCGAGGGCC
>JAHIQV010000091.1 GCA_018903185.1 Gammaproteobacteria bacterium
CACCGGGCAGACAAAGGCCGCGCGCGCGAGTGGCCGCGCGCCGGGCTTGAGCGCCCGGGTGAAAAATTCGTTGAAGGTGGCGTAACCGCGTGGGTCCGGGTCCGCCGCCTCGGCCATGTTGACCCCGTAACGCCGGATGAACCAGGGGATCACGTTGCGCGTCCACCAGGTCGCGCGCGACCCTGCGCACCAGCCAGCGAACACGGTCAGTGCCCGTTTGGGCAGCAGGTATTGAAGAACGACAGCAGGGGATAAAGACACGGCAGGTCGCGTGAAAAGACCGATCGGTCCGGTACCGGTATTGTAGGCGGCACCCCTGGCGCCCACGTCGCGCGACGGGCCTGTCGCCCGGGCACAATTCATGTCCATGAGTGCCAACCTCTTCGAATGCCAGCACCTGTCCAAGCGCTACGGCGGCAACACCGTGGTGGACGACCTGTCGTTCACCATCGCGCCGGGCGAGTGCCTGGGTGTGATCGGCCCCAACGGCGCGGGCAAGACCACCACCATCCGCATGTGCCTGGGCCTGACCGCGCCCGACGCCGGCCGCATCACCGCCTTCGGCCTGGACATGCCGCGCGACGCGCTGGCCATCAAGGCGCAGCTGGGTGTGGTGAGCCAGATCGACACGCTGGACCCGGACTTTTCCTGCGCTGAAAACCTGCTGGTGTACGGCCGCTACTTCGGCATGGGCGCCGCGCAGATCCGCCCCCGCATCCCGCAGCTGCTGGACTTCGCCGCGCTCTCGCACAAGGCCGAAGCCAAGCCGGGTGAACTCTCGGGCGGCATGAAGCGGCGCCTGTCGCTGGCGCGCGCGCTGGTGAACGACCCGCAGTTGCTGATGCTCGACGAACCCACCACCGGGCTGGACCCGCAGGCGCGCCACCTGATGTGGGAACGCCTGCAGCAACTGCTGCAGCAGGGCAAGAGCATTTTGCTCACCACGCACTTCATGGACGAGGCCGAGCGCCTGTGCTCGCGCCTGCTGGTGCTGGACCACGGCCGCAAGATCGCCGAGGGCCGCCCGCGCGAGCTGATCGCGCAGCACCTGGAGCCCGACGTGGTGGAGGTGTACGGCAACGGCGCGCTCGCGCTGGCGCAGGCCGAAGAGCACGCCGCCTTGCGGGCACTGGCCGCGCGCGTGGAGGTGAGCGGTGAGACGGTGTTTTTCTACACCGCGCAGGCCCTGCCGCTGCTGGCCGCGCTGGGCCAACACCACCAGCTGCGCACCCTGCATAGACCAGCCAACCTGGAAGACCTGTTTCTGAAACTCACCGGTCGGCAAATCCGCGAGGACGGATGAACATGAACACAACAACCGTGGCCACAACCCCTTCACACTGGGCGATACCCCGGCTTTCGAGCCGCTGGTGGCCGGTGTTCCTGCGCAACCTGCTGGTCTGGAAGAAGCTCGCCATTCCGAGTCTGGTGGGCAACATCGCCGAGCCGCTGATGTGGCTTGTGGCCTTTGGCTACGGCATGGGTGCGCTGGTGGGCCAGGTGACCATCGCCACGCCGCAAGGCAACGTGGCCGTGCCCTACATCCTGTTTCTGGCCAGCGGCAGCATCTGCATGAGCGCCATGAACGCGGCCAGCTTCGAAGCGCTGTATTCGGCGTTCTCCCGCATGCACGTGCAGAAGACCTGGGACGGCATCATGAACGCGCCGGTGAGCCTGGACGACGTGGTGCTGGCCGAGATGTTGTGGGCCGGTTTCAAGGCGCTGTTTTCGGTCACGGCCATCATGGCCGTGATGCTCGCGCTGGGCATCAGCCATTCGCCAAAACTGTTGCTGGCCTGGCCGGTGCTGCTGGGCGTGGGCATCACGTTTTCGTGCATCGCCCTGGTGTTCAACGCCCTGGCCCAGGGCTATGACTTCTTCACCTACTACTTCACGCTGTTCCTGACCCCGATGATGTTCCTCTCCGGGGTCTTCTTCCCGCGGGAACAACTGCCCGGGGTGGTGCGCGCCATTTCCGACTGGCTGCCGCTGACCAACGCCGTGGAGCTGGTGCGCCCCCTGTTCATGGACCAGTGGCCCGAAAACGTCTGGCTGCATGCCGCCGTGCTGCTGGTCTACACCGTGGCCGCCTTCTGGCTGGCCCTGGCACTCACAAGAAAGCGCTTCTCAAGATAGCCCGGCGAGCTTCCCGGCAACCTTCGCTGCCATGGTCCATGATGCTCAGCCCGGACCGCGCCGCAAGGCGTCCACACTCGCCCTCACCACACTCTGCACGCTGCCGCTCTCGGCGTACCGCTTGCGCAGGAAGCTGGCATGGTTGCCATCGCGCGCCGCCGTGCGTTCGATCTCGTCGAGCGCTGCCTGGGAGTTCAGCGCCTCGGCGTGCGGCCCCAGGTGGCGCAGCGTGGCCAGGATGTCCTCGCGGATGCTGATCTGCTCGCGTGTCTTGGGGTTGACCATCATGCCGTCGAGCCCGAAACGGCAGGCCTGGAAGCGGTTGTAGGTGTAGACGAGGTAGTCGTCTTCTTCCGGTGGCACCTCGGTGCGCTCCAGCAGGTGGCGGCACAGCGCCTGCAGGTAGCAGGCCAGGCCGGCAGCGCGTTCCACCGTGAGCGGTGTGTCGCACACCCGCAGCTCGATCGTGCCGTATTCGGGCTTGGGCCGGATGTCCCAGTAGAAATCCTTCATGGACTTGACCACGCCGGTGCTCTCCATCTTGGTGAAGTACACATTGGCGAACTCGTCCCAGCTCAGCGTGAACGGCGCGCGGCCACTCAGGGGAAAAGCGAACACCGAGTTCAGGCGGGCCGAATCGAACAGCGTGTCCACACCCTGGAAGAACGGCGACGAGGCCGACAGCGCGATGAAATGCGGCACGTAGCGGTTGAGCGAATGCAGCAGGAACAGCGCTTCGTCGGGCGACGCGCAGCCGATGTGCACGTGCTGGCCAAACACCGTGAACTGCTTGGCCAGGTAGCCGTACAGGCCCGAGAGCTGCTGGAAGCGCGGCTTGGAAAAAATGCGCTGTTCGAACCAGCGCTGAAACGGGTGTGTGCCGCCGCCGGCGATCTCGATGTTGAGGCGGTCGCCCGCGTGCACCAGCGTGTCACGGATCTCTCGCAACTGAGCCAGCAACGGGCCGTGCTCGGTCTGGATATCGGTCGCGATCTCGATCATGCTCTGCGTCATCTCGGGCGTGACGACACCCGGGAAGGG
>JAHIQV010000092.1 GCA_018903185.1 Gammaproteobacteria bacterium
CAACTACGCACTGGTCGGCGGCTTTGTGCTCGCGCTCGGCGCCTTGCTGGTGGCCGGCGTGCTGTGGCTCGCCGCCGGGCTGGGCGGCCGCCAGGCGATGGACACCTACCAGGCGGTGATCGAGGAATCGGTGGCCGGGCTGAACGTCGATGCGCCCGTGAAGTACATGGGCGTCGACGTGGGCAAGGTGGCGCGCATCGAAATCGACCCGCTGAACTCGGAGCAGGTCCGCCTGCACTTCCTCGTGAAGCGTGGCACGCCGATCAAGCAGGACAGCGTGGCCGTGCTGAAGGCGCAGGGCCTCACGGGCATCGCCTACATCGAAATCAGCGGTGGCAGCGCCGGTTCGCCACCGCTGCTGGCCGGCGCCGACGGCGTGGCGCCGACCATCCCCTTCAAGCCCTCGCTGAGCGCCCGGCTGGAGAACGTGCTGAGCAATGTTCTGGCCAACGTGGACCGCGTCTCGAACAACCTCAACGAAGTCTTCGGTGCCGACAACCAGGCGGCGCTGAAGTCCAGCCTGGCCGACATCGCCACGCTGGCCCACACCCTGGCCGGGCAGCAGGCGGCGATCAGCGCCGGCATCGCCGATGCCGCCAAAACCGCCAAGCTGACCGCACGCGCGGGTGAGCAGCTGGGGCCGACGCTGGCGCGCATCGAGAGCAGCGCGCAGGCCGTCGAACGCATGGCCGAGGTGGCCGGGAAGGCCAGCACCCGCGCCGGTGCGGCCGCCGACGCCGCCGCCACCAGCGTGCAACAACTGGGCAGCGAGACCCTGCCCGAGCTGGCGCGTCTGATGGCCGAACTGAACCAGCTCTCGGCGTCGCTGCGGCAACTCAGCGAACAGACCACGGTCAGCCCCAGCAGCCTGCTGCTGGGCAGGCCTGCGCCGACACCTGGCCCTGGAGAAAGCCCGCCATGAAACACCTTCACCCCAACCCCAGTGCGGCACCCCAGGCACTGCCCAGCCGCCCGGGCGGCGTCGCCCGCCGGCTGCTGCTCGCCGCGGTGGTGCCGCTGCTGCTGGCGGCCTGCGCCGGCACCTTGTTGCCCAAGCCGGCATCACCCCCCGCGCGCTTCACGCTGGACGCCGGCACCGCGGCGCCACCACCAGTCACCGCGCAGGTGGCCACAGCGGGCGCGCCGGCCCTCACGGTGGACCTGCCGCGCGCTGCGCCGGGCTACGACAGCCGACGCATGGTCTACCAGCGGCGACCCCAGCAGCTGGAGGCCTTCGCCTTCAACGAATGGGTGGAGCCACCGGCCCAGATGCTGGCCCCGTTGCTGGTGCGCGCGCTGCAGGACAGTGGCGGCTTTCGCGCCGTGCTGCGGGCTCCGTCGGCTGCGGCCGGCGGCTGGCGGCTGGAAACCGAGCTGCTGCGCCTGCACCAGGACTTCAGCCAGCGGCCCAGCCAGGTGCGCCTGAGCGTGCGCGCCGTGCTGCTGAACAGCACCACGCGACAGGCGGTGGCCTGGCGCGAATTTGATGTCAGCGTGGCCGCGGCCAGCGAAGACCCGGTGGCCGGCGCCGCAGCCGCACAGGCGGCCACACAACAGCTGCTGGCCGAAGTGGCCACGTTCTGCGCCGAGCAGGTGCGAGAAGCGGCGCGCACGCCGGTCCGTCCACTTTGAACCGTCGCTGCGAGGCGCCAAATGCTCCGCAGCTGAACCGGCGCGCCTCGTTCAAGGGTCCAGCATCCGCTCCGTGATCCAGCGCCAGTGCGCTTCGCTCACCGGCGTGATCGACAGCCGGCTGCCGCGCTGCAGCACCACCATGTCGGCCAGCTCGGGCGTGGCGCGCAGTTCGGGCAGTCCGATCAGCCGCGTCTTTTTGAGCGCCTGCACGTCCAGCAGCAGCCAGCGCGGCGCTTCCGGTTGGGACTTGGCGTCAAAGTAAGGCGATAACGGGTCGAACTGCGTCGGGTCGGGGCGTGTGCCCGAGGCCACGCGCGCGATGCCCACGATGCCCGGCTCGGCGCAGCTGGAGTGGTAGAACAGCACGCCGTCGCCCACCCGCATGGCGTCGCGCATGAAGTTGCGCGCCTGGTAGTTGCGCACGCCGGTCCAGGGCACGCTGGCCTGCGGCGCGGCCAGCGCGTCGTCGATCGAGCACTCTTCGGGCTCGGACTTCATCAGCCAGTAGGAGGGCATCGCGCGATCTTAGCGAGACATCGAATCCCACGCTGGCGCTACAGTAGCCCAGCCTGCCACACGCCTCGGCGCCCCACCATGCCCACGATCACCACCGCCCACACGCCCCTTCGACGACGCACCGCCCTGTGGCTGCTCCTGACGGGGGTGCTGGGTCTGCTGGTGGGTTGCGCGTTGCCGCGCCCTGCGAAGGTGCCGATGGATGCGCTGTGGTTGCCGGCGTCGTCGAGCGGCCCGGGCCACACCCTGGTCGTGTTCATGCCGGGGTCGCAGGAGGTGCCGCAGGACATCGTGCGCGAAGGCTTCGTGGACCAGCTGCGATGGCGCCACCCGGGCGTTGACATGGTGGTGGTGGATGCGCACATGGGCTACTTCCGCGACGGCAGTTTTGAGACCCGCTTGCGGGCCGATGTGATCGAGCCGGCGCGCGCCCGGGGTTACCGGTCGATCTGGCTGGCCGGCATTTCGCTCGGCGGGATGGGTTCACTGCTGTACGCCAAGAGCGCGCCCGGCGAAATCGATGGGCTCATCGCTCTCGCCCCGTTCATCGGGTCGCACAGCGTGCTGAGCGAGGTGGCCGAGGCTGGCGGGCTCGCACGCTGGCAACCCGCGTTGCCGCTGCAGCCCGGCGACTTCCAGCGCGATCTGCTGCGGTGGCTGAAGGGCTACGGCGACCCGGCGCAGGCGCGCCCGGTGCTCTACATCGGCTACGGCACCCGCGACCGGCTGGAGCCGTTCCCCGGCCTGTTCGATGGTCTGCTGCCGGCCAATCACCTGCTCAGCGCGCCCGGCGGCCACGACTGGGCGCCCTGGAAGGCGATGTGGGTCGATGCGCTGGAGCGTGCGCCTCTGCGACCCTGAATCCCACGGCACCGATCCATTCCGGGTAGCCTTGCGCCTTCGCTGAGGCCTGCGCCACCACCGGGCGGCGTCGCCCTGCCGTGAGACCTTCGCCCAGCCACACCCCTTGTTTTCTTCGGCCACCCGCGGGGTGCCGACCACCGATTCCGCCCTTCCATGACGTCTCCGACAACCCGGCCCGCACCCTCCGGCCTGCTGATCGCCAACCTGCTGGCGCAACTCGCCTTCGGCCTGCTGGCCATGACCATCTGCCTGCCTTCGATGCAGGAATGGGGCGCCATCTTCAACACCGGCCAGGCGGCGGTGCAGCTCACCTTCAGCGGCTACGTGGTGGCCTACGGATCCCTGCAACTGCTCTACGGCCCGCTGTCGGACCGCATCGGGCGCAAGAAGATCCTGCTGTTTGGCCTGGCGGTGGCGTTCCTGGGCTCGGTGCTGGCGGCGCTGGCGCCCAACCTGCCGCTGCTGGTGGCCGCGCGCGTGCTGCAGGGCGCGGGCGCAGCGGCGGGCATGGTGGTGGGCCGCGCCATGGTGCAGGATCTGTTTCAGGGCCCCGAGCGCACGCGCGTGATGGCCTACGTGGGCATGGCCATGGGCCTGTGCCCGCCGCTGGCCACCATCATCGGCGGGCAGCTGCATGTGCGCCTGGGCTGGCAGGCCAATTTTGTGGTGATGGCGGTGCTGGCGGTGGTGCTGTTCGCAGCGGCGTGGCGCGGCCTGCCCGACCACCAGAAGGCCACCACGGTGCAGCCGCACTGGCTGCGCGCCATGCTGTCGTCGTACGCGCGGCTGGGCCGCGAACGCGCTTTCATCCTGTATGTGGCCCTGCTTTCCATGACCACCGCCACCTTCTACGCCTTCCTGGGCGGCGCGCCCATCGTGCTCGGCAGCTACGGCGTGGGGCCCGACGGCATCGGCTACTACATCATGTGTGTGCCGGGTGCCTACATCGTGGGCAACTACCTCGCTTCGCACATGGCGCACCGCACCGGCGAGCGCCTGATGATGGGGATCGGGCAGGCCTGCACGCTGGCGGGCATCGGTCTGGTGGTGGTGCTGGCCCTGGCCGGTCTGAACACCCCGCTCGCGTTTGCCTTGCCGCTGATGCTGGTGGGCATCGGCCACGGCCTGCTGGTGCCGCCGGCGCTCGGCGGCACGATCGGGCTGGTGCCCGCCCTGGCGGGATCGGCTGCGGCGGTGGCCGGGCTGATGCAGCAGATGACGGGCGCCGTCGGCGGCTTTGCCGTCGGCCTGTTCCGGCACGAGGGTGCGCTCAACCTCGGGCTGCTGATGCTGGGCTTCGCCCTGTGCGGCGCCTTCGCGCAGTGGCTGCTGCACCGGCGCCTGGCCCGCACCCACTGAGCGACATCACATGCCGCCGTGCGGGTGCGTCGGGTCCACCCACAGCACCTGCTCCGGCTTCTCCACCGGCTCGATGTCCAGGTTCACCGCCACCGCCTGGCCGTCGCTGCGGCAGAGCACACACTCCAGCACCTCGGTCGGGCTGGCGTTGATCTCCTGGTGCGGCACATAGGGCGGCACATAGATGAAATCGCCCGGTCCGGCCTCGGCGGTGAATTCGAGCTTGTCGCCCCAGCGCATGCGCGCGCGGCCCTTCACGACATAGATCACGCTCTCCAGCGGGCCGTGGTGGTGCGCACCGGTCTTGGCGTTGGCGTGGATGATCACGGTGCCGGCCCAGAGCTTCTGGGCGCCCACGCGCGCGAAGTTGATCGCGGCCTTGCGGTCCATGCCCGGCGTGCTCGGCACATTGCCGTCGAGCTGGTTGCCCGGCACCACGCGCACGCCGTCGTGCTTCCAGGCCGGTTCTTGTTCGTGGCTGTGTGAATGCGGGTGCTCGTGCTCGTGTGACATGGCGGGTCTCCTGGCGGTGGTGCGCCCAGTGTGCCAGCCTGGCCGCTGCCTGTGCAGCCCCGGGGCATCGCCCCGACTTCAAGCAGCCTTCAAGCGGTCGGTGTCGCGGCCCACCCCGTGCCGCTCAGGCGTCCGGCTCGCTGAGCTCAATCCGCGCCGGATCCAGCTCCCGGATGCGCCGGTCCTCGTAATAGCCCCCGTATTCGGTGTAGCGCAGGAAGGGTTTGCCACACGCCTTGCAGGCCCAGACCTGGCAGCGGTTGCAGGGATGGAAATGCAGGGCGATCGGCGCTTCGGCCGACCACTGGTCCACGCCGGGTGGGCGATGTTCCTCCAGCGTCGGCTCCTCGTCGCCGGGCAGCCACAGCGCGCCCAGCAACTGCAGGGCCTCGTCGCTGACCGTGCCGGGAAACGAGTCCCAGCCGGGGCTGGCGAAGGGCGCGCAGGCGGCGCAGGTGTCGCGCCACTGACGCCGGGCAAGATCGAGCACATCCTGTGCCTGCAGTCGGTTCGAAGCGGTCATCACGAATCGGGATGGAAAGGGAATGGAGGTACCGCAGTATCCACGCACCCCATGACCTTGAAGGCATTGCGGCCGGCCCGGGACGGCGATCACGGCCATCTGGGAAAATCGGGGTTCAGTCACTTGTTTCGCCGAGGTCCCGTTTTGCCACTGCCCACGCCCCAACCCCGCAAGCCCATGCACACCCGAAAAGTCGAATACCGGGGGTTCGAACGCGACGATGGCCTGTGGGACATCGAAGGCGAACTGCAAGACACCAAACCCCACGCCTTCGAGATCGAGGGTGAGGGTGAGTGGGCGCCGAACGAGCCCATCCACCACATGCACCTCCGCGTCACACTCGACAACAACATGGTGATCCGTGAGGTGGCGGTGGCCATGGACGCGCATCCGCACGCGCCCTGCCCGCAGGCCATGGAACCCATGCAGGGCCTGATCGGCGAGACGCTGGGCCGCGGCTGGCGCAAGACCATCGAACGCCACCTCGGCGGCATCCAGGGTTGCACCCACCTGCGCGAGCTGTTGTTCAACCTGGCCACCGCCGCGTTCCAGACACGCTCGGCCTCGTTCGCGCCCACCGCCGACGGCCGCCCGCCGATGCACCTGGGCCAGTGCCTGGCCTGGGACTTCAACGGCCCGGTGGTGGAAAAGGTCTACCCGATGTTCTTCCGCTGGCAGCCGCCCGCGCGGTCAAAGGCCGGCGTGACGGGTGCGCTGCAGGAACCGGGCGCATAGGGTTTTCGGGAAGCTCAGTCGCCCAGGTTGTCGTGGTGCGCCGCGGCACCGCGTGCCCATTGGGCCAGTGCACGCACGGCGTGGCGCTCCACCTCCCAATCCGACCGAGGGCGCAGGCTTTCTCAGCCGCTCTTCACCGTCGATTCCATCAGGCACCGCGTGACGCGCGGCGCCTCGTCGCCCAGGTGGAACCCCAGCTTGCGGTCGCGCAGCGCCACGTCGGCGGCGGTGACGCGGTCGAAACGCCGCAGGTGATCGGTCCAGGATTCGTCGACGATGACCTCGACGAACCGGCTCGGTTCGTGGATGTCGTGCAGCAACTCCCACGACAGGGCCCCGTGGCGCAGGCGGCTGCGTCGCCCCTCGCCCAGCATCAGTTCCCGGAAGTCGGCCGCGCGTGCCGGGTCGATGCGGTACTCGATCATCACCATCACATGGCCCTGAGGCGGTGGCTGGTGGATCTGTGGCGCCGGGAAGATGCGCCTGGGCGTGATGTCGTCCTCCAGACCGGTGTCGGGCCGCAGCCGGTTGACCAGCGCCATGGCCAGCACGCCGGTCGCGGACGCGATACCCAGGCTGACCGGCACGCTGGTCCAGGTGGCCACCTGACCCCAGATCGCAGCCCCGCTGGCGCCCGCGCCCATGATGGCCATCTGGTAGATCGACATGCCACGCGCGCGCACCCAGTCGGGCAGGCCCATCTGGATCGAGACGCTGAGCGTGTTCGCGGTGGTGATCCAGGCGGCGCCACCGAGCAGCATCGCCGGCACCGCCACCCAGACCTGGTCGGTCACGGCCATGACCGCCATCGAGGCGGCCTGCACGGCCGCACCACGCAGGATGAGGCCGTCGCGGGGGTAACTGCGGCGCAGCCGGGTCAAGAAGCCGGAGGCAACGATGGCCCCTGCACCCATGGCGGCGAGCAGCAGGGTGAAGGTGCCGGCACCACCGCCCTCCATGCCCCGGGCCAGCAGGGCGAGCAGCGCCATCAGCGCGGTCGAGTGAAAGAAGAAGATCGAGATGCGCAGCAGCACGCCCTTGAGGTGGTAGGACTGGACCACGTACTGCAACCCGACGCGCATCGCGGGCCCCAGGCGCTCGCGCCCCAGCGGATTCGGTTGGTGCTCCCGCTTCCAGCGGCTGATGATGACCGCGGCCCCGATCGACAGCAGGGCGTTGAGCAGGAACACCCAGGCGCTGCCGGCGCTGGCGATCAGCGCGCCCGCCACCAACGGGCCGATGATGCGCGAGGCGTTCATCGACACGCCGTTGAGCGCCAGCGCCGCGGGCAACTGGAACCGGGGCACGATCTCCGGCACGATGGCCGAGAACACGGGCCAGCGCATCGCCAGGCCGATGCCGTTGGCAAAGGTCAGGGCCAGCAGCACGGGCGGCGACATCATGTCGAGGAAAACGAAGGCACTCAGGATCGCTGCCACCACAGCCACCCACAGCTGCGTGAAAAGGAAGTAGCGCTTGCGGTCGAGACCGTCGGCGAGCGCACCGCTGGGCAGGCCCAGCAGGAACACCGGCAAGGTGGCCGCGGTCTGCACCAGCGCGACCCAGATCGGCTTGATGGTCAACGAGGTCATCATCCAGGCCGCCGCCACCTCGGTCATCCACATGCAGACGTTGGCCATGAGCCAGGTGATCCACAACATGCGGAACACGGGGCGCCGCAAAGGGGCGACAGGGGAAAGATCGTCTTCGGTTGCGGACATGAACGAACTGTAATGGCCTGGCAGGCATCTTCGGCTCCGACCACAGCACCCGCTTGCAGTGACCCGCCCCCTATGATCAACGGGAACAGCCCTACACAGGTTCCCATGCAAGCCTCTGAACAACCCATCCTGCGCGACCTGGTGCTCGTCGGCGGCGGCCACAGCCACGTGGTCGTCTTGCGCATGCTCGCCATGCAGCCCGAGCCGGGCCTGCGCATCACGCTCATCTGCACCGACATCGACACGCCCTACTCCGGCATGTTGCCCGGCTACATCTCGGGCCACTACAGCTTTGACGACGTGCACATCGACCTGGGCCGCCTGGCGGCGTTCGCCGGGGCGCGCTTCATCCACGGCGAAGTGACCGGCCTGGACCGGGCCAACCAGCGCGTGCTGCTGCGCGACCGGCCTTCGGTGCCCTACGACCTGCTGTCCATCAACACCGGCTCCACGCCCAATGTGCGCCAGGTGGACGGCGCGCGGGCGCACACCGTGCCGGTCAAGCCCATCGCCCATTTCAACCAGCGCTGGTTGCAGCTGCTGGACCGCGTGCGCGGGCTGCACAGCCGCTTCACGATCGCCGTGGTGGGCGGTGGCGCAGGCGGTGTGGAGCTGGTGCTGTCGGTGCAGTTCCGGCTGCGCAACGAGCTGCAGAAGCTCGGCCGCAACCCCGACCTGCTGCGCTTCGTGCTGCTCACGGCGGGCGACACCATCCTGCCGACACACAACCCCGGGGTGCGCGCGCGCTTTGCCCGTGTGCTCAAAGAGCGCCACGTGGCGGTGCACACCCGCGCCGAGGTGACGCAGGTTTCGCCCGGCTGCCTGCACACGCAGGACGGCCGCACCTTCGACGCCGACGAAACCCTGTGGGTCACACAAGCCGGTGGCCCGGTCTGGCTGCAAAGCACCGGCCTGGCGCTCGATGAACACGGGTTCATCCAGGTCAATCAACAACTGCAGACGCTGGGCGACCCGAAGATCTTTGCCGCGGGTGACGTGGCCTCGTTCACGGCCCGCCCGCTGGAGAAGGCCGGTGTGTTCGCGGTGCGCATGGGCCCGCCGCTGGCGAAAAACCTGCGCCTGAGCCTGCGCGGCCAGCCCCTGGTGGCCTACAACCCGCAGCAACGCTGGCTGGCGCTGATCTCCACCGGCGACCGCTACGCCGTGGCCTCACGCGGCGCCATCGGCTTTGCCGGAAACTGGGTCTGGACCTGGAAGGACTGGATCGACCGCCGCTTCATGCGCAAGTTCACCGAGCTGCCGGCCATGGCCGATGCCAGCCCGGCAGCGGCAACGCCCACCAGCAGCCTGGTGCTGAGTGCCGAAGAATCGCGCCAGGCGATCTCGGCCATCGCCATGCGCTGCGGCGGCTGCGGTGCCAAGGTGGGCGCCAGCATCCTGACCCGCGCACTGGGCAGCCTGCAACCGGTCGAGCGCGACGACGTGCTGATCGGCCTGCACGCGCCCGACGACGCCGCCGTGGTGCGCGTGCCGCCGGGCAAGGCCATGGTGCACACCGTGGACTTTTTCCGCAGCTTCATCGACGACCCTTACCTGTTCGGCCAGGTCGCGGCCAACCACGCGCTGGGCGACATCTTCGCCATGGGCGCCGAGCCGCAGTCCGCCACGGCCATCGCCACCGTGCCACCGGGCCTGGAAGCCAAGGTGGAAGACCTGCTGCTGCAGATGATGACCGGCGCGGTCGAGGTGCTCAACGCCGCGGGGTGCGCCCTGGTCGGCGGACACACCGGCGAGGGCCGCGAGCTGGCGCTGGGCTTTGCCATCAACGGCCTGATCGACGAGCAGATGGACGGTGTCATGCGCAAGGGCGGCATGTTGCCCGGCGACGTGCTGCTGCTCACCAAACCCATCGGCACCGGCACCCTGTTCGCGGCCCACGCGCGGCACGCGGCCAAAGGCCGCTGGATCGACGCGGCGCTGCAATCGATGGTGGTGTCCAACCAGGCCGGCGCCCAGATCCTGCGCGCGCACGGCGCCACCGCCTGCACCGACCTGACCGGCTTCGGCCTGCTCGGGCACCTGGTGGAGATGACGCGCCCCTCGGGCGTGGACGCCGAGCTGCAACTGAGCGCCCTGCCCCTGCTCGACGGCGCGGTGGAATGCGTCGAGGCGGGCATCGTCAGCTCGCTGCAGCCGGCCAATGTGCGCCTGCGCCGCGCGCTGCGCAACGCCGAAGACTTCGTGAAAGACCCGCGCTACCCGCTGCTGTTCGACCCGCAGACCGCCGGTGGTCTGCTGGCGAGCGTGCCGGCCGATCAGGCCAGCGCCTGCATCCGCGCCCTGAAGGCAGCGGGCTACCCGCAGACCGCTGCCATCGGCCGCATCCGCGGCGCGTCCGACGCACTGGAGCCGGTGGTGCTGACGGCCTGATGATGTGAGACGGGCCGGCTTCAAGTCCACGCGAATCCGCCGCCGTTGACCATGCGTTTTTCGATCATCGTGCCCATGCTCAACGAGGCGCCTGGCCTGCCGGGTTTGCTGGCGCGGCTGGTTGAACTGGCGCGCCAGGGCTGTGAAATCCTGATCGTCGATGGGGGCAGCGACGACGGTTCTGTTTCGCTGGCGGAGCGTGCCGGTTTTCGGGTGCTGGCGTCACCGAAAGGCCGTGCGCGGCAGATGAACCTGGGCGCGGGCCAGGCGACCGGCGACGTGCTGCTGTTCCTGCACGCCGACACCTTGTTGCCCGAAGGCGCCATCGACACCGTTCGCCAGACCCTGCAGAAGACCGTCGCCGTGTGGGGCCGCTTTGATGTGCTCATCGACGGGACACACCCCATGCTGCGCGTGATCGCCACCCTGATGAACCATCGCTCGCGCTGGACGGGCATCGCCACCGGCGATCAGGCCATCTTCGTCACGCGCAAGGCCTTCGAAGCCGTGAGGGGCTACCCCGATCAACCCTTGATGGAAGACATCGAACTCAGCAACCGCCTGCGGGCGCTGGCGCGCCCCGCCTGCATTCCCACCCCGGTGCGGACCTCGGGGCGGCGCTGGGAAAGCCGCGGCGTCTGGCGCACCGTGCTGCTGATGTGGCGCCTGCGCTGGGCCTACTGGCGCGGCACACCGGCCGAACAGCTGGCGCAGCGGTACCGCTAAGACCGCCATGGCCCAGCCACCCCGCATCGTCATCTTCGCCAAGGCCCCCGTGGCGGGCCTGGCCAAGACCCGCCTGATCCCGGCGCTGGGTGCACAGGGCGCCGCCCGGCTGGCGGCCGCGCTGCTGAAGCATGCGGTGGCGCAAGCGCTGGCCAGCGGTGTGGGCCCGGTGGAACTGTGCGTGACGCCCGCGCCCGCCGACCCGCTCTGGTCGGGGCTGGCGCCGCAGGCCTCGCTGACCTGGAGTGACCAGGGCAACGGCGATCTGGGCGAGCGCATGGCCCGCGCCGCCCGGCGCACGCTGGATGCGGGAGAGCCGGTTCTGCTGATGGGAACCGACTGCCCCGACCTCACGGCCGCGCGCATCCGCGAGGCCGCGGCCAGCCTGATCGCTGCAGACGCCGCCCTGGTGCCGGCCTTCGACGGCGGCTATGTGCTGCTCGGGCTGAACCGCTTCGACGCCAGCCTGTTTGCCGGCATCGCGTGGAGCACCGCCAGCGTGGCGCAAGTCACCCGCGCCCGAGTCGAGCAACTCGGCTGGTCACTGCGGATCTTGCCGACGCTGCACGACATCGATGAACCGGCCGACCTGCGTTGGCTGCCCGACGACCTGCAACCAGCCATCTGAAACGCGGCCCACGGTTGAGTCGCGCGCTGAGCGGCAGCTGAAAGTTCAACCACATGGCCGGATGAAGTGCTTTACCCAGAACGCCGCGGAACCGGCTCTGCCGGGCCGCCAGCGTTGCCCCCTGGAGGGGGTCGCGCGCAGCGCGGCGGGGGTGTCACCCTATGCCTGCCAGTGGTGGATGTCCAGCACCCGCCCGCCGGGTGGCACGTCGTCCGGGTCGTGCGTGACCAGCAAGGTGGGGATGCGCTGGCGTGCGATCTGCTCGAACACGAAGCTTCGGAACTGCGCGCGCAGTTCGGCGTCGAGCCGGGAAAACGGCTCGTCCAGCAGCAGCGCGTCGGGTTCGGCCAGCAGGGCGCGCATGAGGCTCACGCGGGCGCGCTGGCCGCCCGAGAGCGTGGCGGGATCGCGGTCGTGGAAGCCGTCCAGCCCGATCTCGCGCAGCGTCTGTTCCACCCGCGCGCGGCGCGCGGCGGCGCCCTTGAGCGCAGCGGGCAAGGCGAAGGCCAGGTTCTGGCCCACGCTCAGGTGCGGAAACAGCAGGTCGTCCTGAAACAGGATGCCGACACCCCGCGCTTCCCCCGGCAGCTGGGCGCGCCGCTGCCCGTCCAGCC
>JAHIQV010000093.1 GCA_018903185.1 Gammaproteobacteria bacterium
CACAGATAACGCACGATCACGTTCGATTCCCAGAGCGTGAAGTCGCCGTCTTCGAGCAGCGGCACCAGGCCATTCGGGTTCTTGCCACGGTAGTCCGGCGTGTTCACGATGCCGTAGGCCAGGCCCGCGTCGATGCGTTCCACCTCCAGCCCGAGCACCTGCGCACAGAGCATCACCTTGCGCACGTTGATCGAGCTGATGCGGCCCCAGAGGCGCAGCATGGCGTCGGCCTTATTTCAACGACTCGCGGATCGCCTGCGCCAGCGCGGCGATGCCGATGTGGATCTGCTCCTCGCTGGCCGTCACGAACGACAGGCGCAGCGTGCGCGGGTCCGCATGGTCCGCGTAGAACGCGGCACCGGGCACGAAGGCCACGCCCTTGTCCACTGCCTTCGGCAGCAGCTCCACAGCGTTCATGCCTTCGGGCAGGCGCACCCAGAGGAACATGCCGCCGTCGGGCGAGTTCCACACCACGTCCAGTCCGGCCATTTCTTTCTGCAGCGCTTCCAGCATCGCGTGGCACTGCGCCTTGTAGAGCGCGCGGATGGTGGGCACGTGGCGGTGAATGAAGCCGTCCTTCAGCACCTCGGCCACCATGCGCTGGTTGAAGCTGGGGCTGTGCAGGTCGGCGGCCTGCTTGGCCTGCAGCAGCTTGGGCATGATGGCCTTGGGCGCTATCACGTAACCCAGGCGCAGGCCGGGCGCGAGCACCTTGGAGAACGAACCCAGGTAGATGCAGCCTTCGGGGTTGCGCGCGGTCAGCGGTTTCGGGGGCGGCTGGTCGAACCACAGGTCGCCGTACGGGTTGTCTTCCACCAGGGGCAGGCCGATGGCGGCGGCGCGCTCCACCAGCGCCTGGCGCCGTGCTTCGCTCATGCTGCGGCCGGTGGGGTTCTGGAAGTTGGGCAGCACGTAGAGGAAACGCGCGCCGTCGGCCTTCGAGGCCAAGTCTTCAACGTCCACACCCTCGGCATCGCTGTCCACGCTCACGATGTTCGGTTCCATCGGCGTGAAGGCCTGCAGCGCGCCGAGGTAGGTGGGCGTTTCCACCAGCACGGTGCTGCCTTCGTCGATCAGCACCTTGGCCACCAGGTCCAGGCCCTGCTGGCTGCCGGTGGTGATCAGCACCTGATCGGCCGACACGTCCCAGGGCATGCTGGCCGCGACCCATTCGCACAGCGGGCGGTAGCCTTCGCTGGCCGCGTACTGCAGCGCAGCGCGACCGTCGGTGCGCAGCACGGTTTCGCAGGCGGCGGCGAAGGCCTCGACCGGGAAGGTCTTGGGCGAGGGCAGGCCACCGGCGAAGCTGATGATGCCGGGCTTCTCGGTCACCTTCAGGATCTCGCGGATCACCGACGGGTTCATCTTGTGGGCGCGTTTCGCGAGGGTCCAGGTGCTGCTCATGAAGTCTCCTTGTTGGATTTCGGATGTGTGATGGGCGGGGCGGCCATGCGACGCCCCATGAAGACGGTGGCGACCACAGCGAATGCAAAGCCCAGCGTCATCGCATCCAGCGATTCTCCCAGCAGCGGCAGGGCGGCCAGGATGCTGACGAAGGGTTGCAGCAATTGCAGCTGGCTCACGCGCAGCGCGCCGCCCAGCGCCAGCCCGCGGAACCAGGCGAAGAAGCCGGCCCACATGGAGAACACGCCGACGTAGAGCAGCGCCCACCAGGCCGAGGTGTTGATGGGTTGATCGGGCCAGGTCAGCAGCGCGCCGGGCACGGTGAGCGGCAGCGCCATCACGCAGACCCAGCTGATCACGCGCTCGGCGCCGAGCACCGGCGTGACCTTGGCGCCCGCCACGTAGCCGAGCGCGGCCGCGATCACGGCGCCCACCAGCAGCCCGTCGGCCCAGGCCAGACCGAAGCCGTGGCCGAGCTGGTGCGCGCGCAGCAGGCTGTAAGCCGCCACCAGCAGGCTGCCGAGCCCGGCGAACAGCCAGAAGCCCAGGCGCGCGCGCTGGTGCAGCAGCCAGGCCGCGGCGGCGGCGGTGGCCAGCGGGAGCAGGGCGGTGATCACAGCGGCGTGGCTGGCTGTCACGTGGCGCAGCGCCCAGCCGAGCAGCAGCGGGTAACCGATGGCATTGCCCAGCAGCGAGAGCGCGAGCGGCTGGCGGTGCTCGGGCGCCGGCAGCGGCGAGCGCGTGGCCAGCAGGTAGATCAGCGACAGGCCGCCCGCCAGCGCGGCGCGCGCCCAGGTGACGAACCAGGGCGAGAGCTGGGGCGCGTCGGCCGTGCCGGTGGCCAGCCGCGTCATGGGCAGGGTGAGCGCGAACACCACCACGCCGACCAGGCCAAGCCACAGGCCCAGCGTCTGTTCGCGGTGGCTGGGC
>JAHIQV010000094.1 GCA_018903185.1 Gammaproteobacteria bacterium
CATTCTGCTGGTTGTGATCGTGGTGGTGCTGTTCCTGCGCAACTGGCGGGCTTCCATCATCCCGCTCATGGCCGTGCCGGTGTCGCTGATCGGCACCTTTGCCGTGATGCACCTGATGGGCTTCTCGCTCAACACCCTGTCCTTGTTTGGCCTGGTGCTTTCGATCGGCATCGTTGTCGACGATGCCATCGTCGTGGTCGAGAACGTCGAGCGCCACATCGAAAATGGCGAGGAACCCGCGCAGGCCGCAAGGCTGGCCATGGACGAGGTCACCGGGCCCATCATTGCGATCACCTCGGTGCTCGCAGCGGTTTTCATCCCCACCGCCTTTTTGAGCGGTCTGCAAGGTGAGTTCTATCGCCAGTTTGCGCTCACGATCGCCATCTCGACGATCCTGTCGGCGATCAATTCGCTCACGCTCAGCCCGGCGCTGGCCGGCATGTTGTTGCGGCCGCGCGGGGGCGGTCTCGTGCATGACCCGCGCAGCCTGCGGGGCCGTGCTGATCGCTTTTTTAAGGCGATTGGTCGGCCGTTCCAGCGCGCACCGGACGCTTATGGCAACACGGTCCGCAAGGTCGTACGGATCAGCGGCGTGGCACTGCTGGTTTACGTCGGGCTTCTCGCGCTGACCTTCTTCGGATTCAAGGCCGTCCCGCCGGGCTTCGTGCCGATACAAGACAAATATTATCTGGTGGCGATCGCCCAGCTGCCCAACTCGGCATCGCTGGATCGCACCGACGCAGTCGCCAAACAGATGTCCAAGATCGCACTGGCTGAGCCTGGCGTGGAAAGCGTGGTGGCGTTCCCGGGCCTGTCGATCAACGGTTTCGTCAACGTGCCGAACGCCGCCGTCCTGTTCGTCATGCTCGATCCGTTCAAGGACCGCACGACGCCCGATCTCAACGCGATGGCCATCGCTGGTCGCCTGCAAGCGAAATTCGCCAGCATCCCCGACGGCTTCCTCGGCGTGTTCCCGCCGCCACCGGTACCCGGCCTGGGCGCGACCGGTGGTTTCAAGATGCTGGTCGAGGACCGCTCAGGCGCGGGGCTCGATGCGCTGGTCCAGCAGACCCAGATCCTGATGACGAAAGCCACCGAGTCGGGACAGGTGGCAGGGCTGCTTACCAGCCTGGACGTCAATGCACCGCAGCTCGACGTGGCCATCGATCGCACCCAGGCCCAGAGCCAGGGGGTTCGTCTGGACGATGTGTTCGAGTCGCTCCAGGTCTATCTCGGCTCCCTGTACGTCAACGACTTCAACCGCTTCGGTCGCACCTACAAGGTGACGGCCCAAGCCGATGCGGACCACCGCATGCAGGCCGAAGCCATTGGCCGCTTGCAGGTGCGCAACGCGGCCGGGGACATGCTGCCCTTGTCCTCTTTTGTCACCGTCACGCCGAGTTCCGGGCCAGACCGCGTCATTCATTACAACGGCTACCCCTCGGCGGACATCTCGGGCGGTGCGATGGTGGGCGTCAGTTCGGGTCAGGCGGTTGCGGTCATGGAACGTTTGGCGAAGGAGGTCCTGCCTGAAGGCATGAGCTTCGAATGGACCGACCTCACCTACCAGCAAAAGCTGGCTGGGGATTCGGCGCTGTTCATCTTCCCGCTGTGCGTGCTGCTCGCCTACCTCATCCTCGCGGCGCAATACAACAGCTGGCTGCTGCCTCTGTCGGTCCTGCTGATCGTGCCGATGTGTCTGCTGAGCGCGATCATGGGCGTCTGGCTGGTGGACGGCGACAACAACGTCTTCGTCCAGATCGGGCTCATCGTGCTCGTGGGTTTGGCGGCCAAGAACGCGATTCTCATCGTTGAGTTTGCGCGCCACCGAGAAGCCGAAGGATCAAGCGCTTTGGACGCGGTCGTTGATGCGTGCCGACTGCGGCTGCGCCCCATCCTGATGACGTCCATCGCCTTCATCGCCGGCGTCGTTCCGCTGGTGCTGGCCACCGGCGCTGGGGCTGAGATGCGCCAGGCCATGGGTATCGCGGTCTTCGCCGGAATGCTCGGCGTGACGCTGTTTGGATTGTTCCTGACACCCGTTTTTTATGTGGTCATGCGCAGCCTGGCGGCCCGCTTCGAGCGGCCCAGGTCAAGAGCGAAATTGCTCATGGAGGAGAGCACATCATGAGAAATCCCTTTCACACCGTACTGCTCCCCCTGAGCGCGCTGGTTCTGCTGGCCGGATGTGCGGCAGTGGGTCCCGACTACGTCCAGCCTTCGACCCCTGCGTCGCAGTTGCCCACCAGCTTCGGCGAGCCAGCCGCGGGGCTGGCCTCGGGGGCCGTGGAGGTGGCGTGGTGGCGCAGCTTCGACGATCCCGCGCTGTCCAGCTTGATCCAGCGGGCGCTCGCGGCGAACCATGACATCGGCATCGCTGCCATGCGGCTCGAAGAGGCAAAGACCCTGCTGGGCGAGATCCGTCAGGGCACTCTGCCGAGCGGTGGTGCCGCGTTCGTTCATGAGAACCGTCGCCGGGGCGTGGTTGAAACGCCGCCTGGTCAGTCACGTCAGATTGAAACCTATCGCAGTGCGGTCGACGCTGCCTGGGAAATCGATCTCTTTGGCCGCGTGCGGCGATCGGTGGAGGCAGCTCAGGCGCAAGCGGGCTCCCGCGAGGCGCTGCTGCGCGGTGTGCAGGCGGGCGTTGCTGCGGCAGTTGCCGCCACTTGGTTTGAGCTTCACGGCATCGAGGCCGAACTCGCTGTCGTCGCCGACATCATCAAAAGCCAGCGCGATGGCCTGCGCCTGGTCGAAGGTCTGGTGAGCGCCGGCTCCGCCAGCGAATTCGATCGGCTCCGTGCAGAGGCGGCGCTGCGCCGCGTCGAGGGGGCCGTTCCAGAACTGGAACGCCGCAGAGCGGCCTCCGCCAACGCACTGGCCGTCCTCCTTGGTGAAACGCCCCAAACATTCAGACCACCCCTCACCACGCCTGCGGCTGAAATGCTGACAGTTCGAACAATCACCGTGGGCGATCCCGCCGCCCTCCTCTCACGGCGCACCGACGTTGCGGCGGCCGAACGAAATCTGGCCGCGGCGACCGCTCGGATTGGAGTGGATACGGCCGGGCTCTACCCTGATGTTCAGGTGCAAGGTTCGATTGGTCTCGTTGCGGGCAGTCTCAGTGGGATGAGTGGCGCAGCAGCGCTGGCCGGCTTCATCAGCCCGGTCATTCGCTGGTCCCTTTTCGATACCGGGCGTGTGCGCGCCCGGATCGCCGCCAGCGAGGCACGCACCAAAGAGGCGTTGATCGCCTACGACCAGACCGTGTTGCGGGCACTGCAGGAAACCGACGATGCCTTCAAAACTTACGGCGCTGCAGGCAGCACTCTGGGGCTGCGCCTGCTGGAGTCATCTACAAATCGCGAAGCGGCTCGTCTCGCCCGGGCGCGGTTTTCTCATGGCGAAGGCATCTACCTGGATGTGCTCGAAGCCGAGCGGTCGGACCTGGCCAGCCGACGCGAGCTGGCAGTCGCTCGCACCCACCAGCGGCTAGCCGTTGTCGGCATCTACAAGGCGCTGGGTGGTGGCTGGGAGATCTGCAAGCAGGCGGATCAGGACTGCAGCGGAGCCGATGGCGTGCCCATCGCGCGCGTTGACCAGCAGATCACCCGCAGGCCTTGACCTTCCCACCGTGGTCATCCTTAACCTTTGCTTCTACACACATTCCAAGGAGTCGTTCTATGGCCACCGTTGTCCTCCATCCAGGCGCCGATCCATCCCGGTCTGCGCACACCCGCCTGAGTCTGCCGGTTGAAGGCATGACCTGTGCATCTTGCGTCGGCCGTGTCGAACGCGCGCTGAATGCGGTCCCCGGCGTGCATGGCGCAGCGGTCAACCTCGCCACCGAACGCGCTGACATCACCTTCACCGGCGAGGCCGATCCACAGGCGGCTGTCCGCGCCATCGAGCGCGCCGGCTACTCCGTTCGCGAGGAGACCACCGAGCTCGCGATTGAGGACATGACCTGCGCGTCGTGTGTGGGCAGGGTCGAAAAGGCGCTTGCACAAGTCCCGGGCGTGCTCGAGGCCAGCGTCAACCTGGCGACCGAGCGTGCGCGGGTGAAGCATATCGCCGGCGCTGTCTCGTTGGCTGACCTTGAAGCGGCGGTGCACAAGGCGGGTTACAAAGCGCGCCGCGTGTCCGTTGCAACAGCGCAGACGGGCGATCAGGAGACCGAGCGCCGTGAAAGCGAGGCGCGGGCATTGCGGCGCTCGCTGTTCATAGCGGCCACCCTCACCTTGCCAGTCTTCATCCTGGAGATGGGCTCCCACCTCATTCCCGCCATGCACCATTGGGTGATGGGGGTTCTGGGTCAGCAGACGAGCTGGTACCTGCAGTTCGCGCTCGCCACCCTCGTGCTGTTCGGTCCGGGCTTGCGCTTCTTCCAAAAGGGTGTTCCGGCTTTGCTGCGCGGCGCCCCTGACATGAACTCGCTGGTTTCAGTCGGCACGGCGGCGGCGTATGGCTATTCGCTCGTCGCAACCTTCATCC
>JAHIQV010000095.1 GCA_018903185.1 Gammaproteobacteria bacterium
CAATGTTGTTGTTGTGTCGGGGATGTTCCTTTCCCTGGCTTCCTGCTCGTTCAGGCCGACGCGCGCCACCTCGGGGGCGATGAAGGTGGCCCACGGAATCACCGAGTAGTCGGCCTTGAACTTCCTGAAATCACCGAACAGCGCGTTCACCGCCGCGTACCAGGCCTGGTGCGCCGCCACGTGGGTGAACTGGTAGGGCCCTGCCACGTCGCCGGCGGCGTAGATGTTGGGGTAAATCGTCTGCAGGTACTGATTGGTCTCGACCGTCTTGTTGGTCGGGATGCCCAGCTCTTCCAGCCCGTAGCCCTGCAGACGCGCCACGCGGCCGACGGCGCAGATGAGCTGGTCGAAGGGAATGGATTTTTCAGCACCCGCGTGTTCCACCACCAGCATCCTCTCGCCGTCCAGGACTTCGCAGCGAAGCGCCTTGTGCCCGGTGAGCACCGCCACGCCATCGGTCTCCAGCGCGGCTTTGGCGAGCGCGCTCACTTCGTCGTCTTCGCGGATCATGATGCGCGGCGCCATCTCCACCTGCGTCACCTGCGATCCCAGGCGCGCAAAGGCCTGCGCCAGTTCGCAGCCGATGGGGCCGCCGCCCAGCACCACCAGGCGCTTCGGCACTTCTTCGAGCTTCGCGAACGCGTCCCACATCGTGTCGCTGGTCACGTAGCCGACTTCGTCAAGCCCCGGCAACGGCGGCACAAAAGGCCGGGCACCCGCCGCAATGACGATGCTGCGAGCGGTCAGGCGCTGGGTGCCACCGCCATTCAGCGCCACCTCCACCGTCCACGGGTTCACCAGCCTGGCATAGCCCTGCAGGACTTCCACGCCCAGGCCGGTGTAGCGCTCCACGCTGTCGTGTGGTTCGATGGCGGCGATCACGTCGTGGATGCGCTGCATCACGGTCTTGAAACTGAACTTGGGCGTGGTGTCCGAGAGGCCGTAGTTCGCGCCGTGTCGCATCTGGTGCGCGAGCGTCGCGCTTTTGATCAGCGCCTTGCTCGGCACGCAGCCGTAGTTCAGGCAGTCGCCGCCCATCTTGTGCGCTTCGACCAGCGTCACCTTGGCCTTGACGGCGGCGGCGATGTAGGCCGAGACCAGACCGCCCGCACCGGCGCCGATCACGATCAGGTTGCGGTCGAACTTCGCGGGGCGGACGCTGGCCCACCTGGCGTACACCTTGCGCTTCTGCACCGTTTCCACGATGCGCCGCGCGATCAGCGGGAACAGGCCGAGCAGCACGAAGCTGCCGAGCAGGCCGGGGCTCAGGATGCCCTGCAGCGATTCCAGCTGGCCGAGCTGGGTGCCCGCGTTCACGTACACGGCGGTGCCGGCCAGCATGCCGATCTGGCTGACCCAGTAAAACGTCCAGGCCTTCATCTGGGTCAGGCCCATCAACAGGTTGATCACGAAGAACGGCACCACCGGGATCAGGCGCAGGGTGAACAGGTAGAACGCGCCGTCCTTCTGGATGCCCTGGTCCATCTCGGCCAGGCGCTGGCCGAAGCGCGCCTGCACGCTGTCGCGCAGCAGGAAGCGCGCGGTCAGAAAGGCCAGGGTGGCGCCGATGCTGGACGCAAACGACACGATCAGCAGGCCCCAGCCGAGGCCGAAGATCGCGCCGCCGGCCAGCGTGACGATGGTGGCGCCGGGCAGCGAAAGCGCGGTGACCGCGACGTAGACCAGAAAATAGCCCAGGGCCAGCTGCAGCGGCTGTTGTTCCCGCAGCGCCGCAAGACTGGCCTGGCTCTCTTTGAGGAACGCGAGGCTGAAGTAGCGGTCCAGACCGAAGGCGAAGAAGGCCACAATGCCCAGAAGCACCACCAGCAGCAGCAAGATTTTCCGGATGTTCACGACCATTCCTTGTTGGCATTGTTCGGATTGAGTCGCCGAAACTGCGACATTCTTACACCGGGAGGCGCAGATGATCAGACAAGCCATCGGGCGTGCGCTGGCACGCTACCTGACCAAGCCGGGCCGGTCGGCGTCCATCGGCTTTCCGACCGACCAGCGCCTGCTGGCCGCGGCGCTGCGCCCGGCCGATGTGGTGCTGGTGGAAGGCACCACGCGCGTGAGCACGGCGATCAAGTACCTCACGCAGTCCACCTGGTCGCACGCGGCGCTCTGTGTCGGGCCGTTGCAGCCGGGCGGCCCGCTGATGGTGGTGGAGGCCGACATCCGCGAGGGCGTGCGCGCCGTGCCGCTGGGCACCTACGCGGGGCTGCACTGCCGCATCTGCCGCCCCGCCAGCCTGCGCATCGACGAGGCCCAGGCCGTCTGCCGTTTCGCGGTGCAGCGCATCGGCCACCGTTACGACCTCAAGAACATCCTGGACCTCGCGCGCTACCTGCTGCCCACGCCACCGGTGCCGGTGCGCTGGCGCCGGCGCCTGCTGGCCGTGGGCAGCGGCGACCCCACGCGCGCCATCTGTTCCACCCTGATCGCGCAGGCTTTCGAGACCGTGCTCTACCCCATCCTGCCCATCGTCGAAGAGACCGCGACCGACGACCCACGGCACCCCGACTGCGTGCGCCAGGTGCTGCACGTGCGCCACCACAGCCTGTTCACCCCGCGCGATTTTGACGTCTCGCCGTATTTTGAGGTCGTCAAGCCCACGCTGGTCGCGGGCTTTGACCACCGCGCGCTGGAATGGTCGCCCTCGGCGATGGCTTCGCTGGAAACCTGATCGCGCCGGTGGCCGGTGTCATGGCGTTCGGGTTATGGTTGTTCCATGCGCCCCGACACCCACCCCCTGCCTCATCCCGCCCATGATGACCCTCAGACACCCTGGCACGCCCAGGCACCAGACCAGGTGCTGCAGGCCCTGGACAGCAGCGCCACCGGGCTGACGCCCGCCGAGGCGGCCGCGCGCCTGCTCACGCACGGTCCCAACCGCCTGGCCGCGGCAGCGCGCCCCAGCTGGCTGTGGCGCCTGGCGGGGCAGTTCCACAACATGCTGATCTACACCCTGCTGGCGGCGGCGCTGGTCACGTTCCTGCTGGACGATCTGGTCGACGCCGCCGTGATCTTCGGCGTGGTCATCATCAACGCCCTGATCGGCTTCATCCAGGAGGGCAAGGCCGAACGCGCGCTCGAAGCCGTGCACGCCATGCTGGCGAGCCACGCCATGGTGCTGCGCGATGGCGACCGCCACGAGATCGACGCGGGCGACCTCGTGCCCGGCGACGTGGTGCTGCTCGAATCGGGCAGCCGCGTACCAGCCGATCTGCGGCTGCTCTCGGTCAAGAACCTGCGCATCGACGAGGCCGCGCTCACCGGTGAATCGGTGCCCACCGACAAGGACCCGGCCGCGGTGGTGGGCGCCGCCCCGCTGGGCGACCGGCTGTGCATGGCCTATGCCGGCACGGTGGTCGGCGTGGGGCAGGGCAGCGGCGTGGTGGTGGCCACGGCGGCGCGGACCGAGATGGGCCGCATCGGCAGCATGGTGGGCGGCGTGCCCACGCTGGTGACACCCCTCACCCGGCGGCTCGACCAGTTTGCGCGCCAGATCACCGCGGTGATCGTGGTGGTGAGCGTGATCACGTTCCTGTACGGCTACTACGTGCGGGAGATGCCCGCGCTCGATATCTTTCTGGTCGTGGTCGGTCTGGCCGTGTCGGCCATTCCCGAAGGCCTGCCCGCCATCGTCACCATCACGCTGGCCATAGGCACGGCGGCGATGGCGCAGCACCGCGCGGTGGTGCGGCGCCTGCCCGCGGTGGAGACGCTGGGTTCGGTGAGCGTGGTCTGCACCGACAAGACCGGCACGCTGACCAGGAACGAGATGACCGCGGTGCAGGTGATGCTGGGCGAACACACGCTGAGCGTGAGCGGCACGGGGTATGCGCCCGAAGGCGGTTTTCACCGGGGCGATCAGCCGCTGGACGTGGCCACCCACACCGGCCTGCAAGGCCTGGCGCGCTGCGCCCTGCTGTGCAACGACGCGCAACTGCACCGCGATGAAGCGGGCGGCTGGACCCTGGCCGGCGACCCCACCGAGGGCGCGCTGCTCACACTTGCGCTCAAGGCCGGGCTGAACCTGGCCGAAGCGGGCGAGCGCACGCCGCGCATCGACGTCATTCCCTTCGAGTCCGAACACCGCTACATGGCCACGCTGCACCACGACCACGCGGGCCACTTGTTCGCCCTGATCAAGGGCGCGCCAGAGCGCGTGCTCGGCTTGTGCGTGAAGGACAGCAACGGCCCGCTGGACGATGCGGCCTGGCAGGCGCGCATGGATGGGGCGGCGGCCCAGGGCCAGCGCGTGCTGGCGCTGGCCGAATGCGAGTGGCCCGCCGGCACGCGCGAGCTGGACGTGGCCGACATCACGCCGCGCTTCACCCTGCTCGGGCTGGTGGGGCTGATGGACCCGCCGCGCGACGAGGCGGTGGCGGCGGTGGCCGAATGCCAGCAGGCCGGCATCCGGGTGCTGATGATCACCGGCGACCACGCCGTGACGGCGGCGGCCATCGGCGAGCAGATCGGCCTGAAAGCGGGCCAGCCGCTCAACGGCGTGCAGATCGATCAGCTCGATGACACCGCGCTTGGCGAGCGCCTGGCCCGGACCGACGTGGTGGCCCGCGCCAGCCCCGAACACAAGCTGCGCCTGGTGGCCACGCTGCAGGCCCAGGGCCGCCAGGTGGCCATGACCGGCGACGGCGTGAACGACGCGCCTGCGCTCAAGGCCGCCGACATCGGTGTGGCCATGGGCCAGCGCGGCACCGACGCGGCGCGCGAGGCGGCCGACCTCGTGCTGACCGACGACAACTTCGCCACCATCGCCCACGCGGTGCGCGAGGGCCGCACGGTGTTCGACAACATCAAGAAGGCGCTGCTGTTCATTCTGCCCACCAATGGCGGTGAGGCCGGTGTGATCCTGCTGGCCGTGTTTGCGGGCCTGGCCATGCCGGTCACGGCGGGGCAGATCCTGTGGATCAACATGGTCACCAGCGTC
>JAHIQV010000096.1 GCA_018903185.1 Gammaproteobacteria bacterium
CGCATCGCGGCCAGCATGGCGGCTTCGTCCAGCTCGAAATCGGCTGTCAGCGGCACGCCGTGGAAGACCAGGCCCTGCAGCTGCGCGCTCATCTGGTACATCACGAAGCCGGGCAACGGCGACAGGATGCTGGCACCGGGCACGTCACAAGCCATCGCCAGCAGGGCAATCAGCTCGTCCGAACCGTTGCCCAGCATCAGGTCGAAGCCTGCGGGCAGGTCCACGTAGCGGGCCAGCGCCTGCTTCAGATCGTCGATGCGGCCGCCGGGGTAGCGATTGATCGCGACGGCGCCCAGGCGGGCACCCAGTTGGGCTTGCAGCTCGGGCGACAGCGAGAACGGGTTCTCCATCGCATCGAGCTTGACCATGCCGGCCGAGTCCTGGATGGCGTAGGCGTGCATGGACTGGATGTCCTGGCGGATGAAGCGCAGCGGGTTCGGGGTGTTCATGGCGTTCATTTCGCGACTCGCATGGGGGGCACTTCGTTCAGACGCATCTCCGCAGCACGGGCATGGGCCTGAAGACCTTCGCCATAGGCCAGCTCGGCGGCGATGGTGCCCAGCGTTTGTGCTCCAGCGGCGCTGACCTCGATCAGGCTGCTGCGCTTCTGGAAGTCGTACACGCCCAGCGGGGACGAGAAACGCGCCGTGCCGCTGGTGGGCAGCACGTGGTTGGGGCCGGCGCAGTAGTCGCCCAGGCTTTCGCTGGTGTAGGCGCCGAGGAAGATGGCGCCGGCGTGTTTGAGCAGCGGCTCCCAGCGGTGCGGCTCGCTGCTCGACACCTCCAGGTGCTCGGGCGCGATGCGGTTGCTGATGGCGCAGGCCTCTTCCATGTCGCGCGTCTGGATCAGCGCGCCGCGGTCGTTCAGGCTCCTGGCGATGATGGCTGCGCGCGGCATGGTCGGCAGCAGGCGATCAATGGCGGCCTGAACGGCGGCTATGTAGGCCTCGTCCGGACACAGCAGGATCGATTGGGCCAGTTCGTCGTGTTCGGCCTGGCTGAACAGGTCCATCGCCACCCAGTCGGCCGGCGTGCTGCCATCGGCCAGCACCAGGATTTCGCTCGGGCCGGCGATCATGTCAATGCCCACGGTGCCGAACACACGCTTCTTGGCGCTCGCCACGTAGGCGTTGCCCGGGCCGGTGATCTTGTCGACCTTGGGCACGGTGGCCGTGCCGTAGGCCAGCGCGGCCACGGCCTGGGCGCCACCGATGGTGAAGGCGCGGGTGACGCCGGCCACATAGGCCGCGGCCAGCACCAATGCGTTCTTTTCACCCCGGGGCGTGGGCACGACCATGATGATCTCGTCCACCCCGGCCACATGGGCGGGGATCGCGTTCATCAACACGCTGGACGGATAGGCCGCCTTGCCGCCGGGTACGTAGATGCCCACGCGGTCCAGCGGCGTGACCTTCTGACCCAGCAGGGTACCGTCTTCGTCGCGGTAGCTCCAGCTCTCGCCGCTGGCCTTCTTCTGCGCCTCGTGGTAGCTGCGCACCCGGCGCGCGGCCGATTCCAGTGCGTCGCGCTGGGCGGCGGGCAGGCTGTGAAACGCGGCCTTGAGTTCGGCCTGGGTGAGCTCCAGATTCTGGAGGCTGTCCACCGTCAGGCCGTCAAAACGTGCGGTGTATTCCATCACCGCGGCATCACCGCGCTGCTGCACATCGGCCAGGATGTCCGCGACTCGCTGCTCGATCGCGCTGTCCGTCTCCACCGACCAATGGAGCCGGGCGGCAAACTGCGCCTCAAAATCGGCCGAGGTGGTGGACAGTCGGAGGGGCGAAGCGGTGAGGCTCATGACGGTACGGCGTTTTTTTCGATGGCGCTGGAGAAGGCGTCGAGAATGGGGCGGATGGCGGCCTGCTTGAGCTTGAGCGCGGCCTGGTTGACCACCAGGCGCGAGCTGATGTCCATGATGCGTTCGACCTCGACCAGCTGGTTGGCCTTGAGCGTGTTGCCGGTGGACACCAGGTCCACGATGGCATCGGCCAGACCGGTGAGCGGCGCGAGTTCCATGCTGCCGTAGAGCTTGATCAGGTCCACGTGCACGCCCTTGCTGGCGAAAAATTCGCGCGCGATGGCCGTGTACTTGGTGGCCACCTTCAGGCGCGAACCCTGCCGCATGGCCGAGGCATAGTCAAAGTCATTGCGCACCGCCACGCTCATGCGGCACTTGGCGATCTGCAGATCCAGCGGCTGGTACAGGCCCTGGCCGCCGTGTTCGATCAGTGTGTCCTTGCCGGTCACACCCAGATCGGCGCCGCCGTACTCGACGTAGGTGGGCACGTCGGTGGCACGCACCAGCACCACGCGCACGCCGGGCTGGTTGGTCGGCAGGATCAGCTTGCGCGACGTTTCCGGATCTTCCAGCACCTCAATGCCCGCAGCCGCGAGCAGCGGCAAGGTTTCGTCGAAGATGCGGCCTTTGGAAAGGGCGAGGGTGATCATTTCACTCTTTCGATATTGGCGCCGATGCCCCGCAGCTTTTCTTCCATCTGATCGTAGCCACGGTCCAGATGGTAGATGCGGTCGACGATGGTCTCGCCTACGGCCACGAGGCCGGCGATCACCAGGCTGGCGGACGCGCGCAAGTCGGTCGCCATGACGATCGCGCCCGACAACCTGTCAATGCCCTCGACCACCGCCACCTTGCCATCGGTCTGGATCTTCGCGCCCAGGCGCACCAACTCGTTGACGTGCATGAAGCGGTTTTCAAAAATCGTTTCGGTCACCTTGCTGGAACCGGTGGCGATGCAATTGAGCGCCATGAACTGCGCCTGCATGTCGGTCGGGAAGCCCGGGTACTCGGTGGTTCGGAAACTTTGAGCCTTCAGGCGGCCCGAAGCCCGCACGCGGATAAAGCCGTCGCCGGCCTCGATCTCGGCACCCGCCTCGTGCAGCTTGTCGATC
>JAHIQV010000097.1 GCA_018903185.1 Gammaproteobacteria bacterium
AAGGTCGAGGTGCTGGAGTTCTTGACACCGCCAAAGGGCGCGTTGACCAGATTGCCGGTGGTGGTGCGGTTGATCTTGACCGTGCCCGACTGGATGTTCTGCGCGAAGTCGTGCATGTACTTCGGGTTGCGCGTGGCGATCGCCGCCGAGAGGCCGTACTCGCTGTCATTGGCCTTGGCCATCGCGTCGTGGAAGTCACTCGCCTCGATGATCGCCAGCACCGGGCCGAAGATCTCCTCGCGCGCAATGCGCATGGTCGGCTTCACGCCGTCAAACACCGCCGGCGAGACGTAATGGCCGTGCTCGTAGACCCCGCCGGTGAGGCGCTCGCCGCCGCACAGCAGCGTGGCCTCACCCTTGCCGATCTCGATGTAGCTCAGCACCGTCTGCAACTGCTTCTCGGTGGCCAGCGGCCCCAGGTCCATGCCCGGCGTCAGGCCCGGGCCGATCTTGAGCTGCTGCACACGCGCCAGCAGCTTCTGTGTGAAGGCAGCCTTGACAGCGCTCACCACGATGATGCGGCTGGTGCCCGTGCAAGCCTGGCCGGTGAGCGAGAAGCCGCCCTTGACCGCCAGGTCCACCGCCAGGTCCAGATCGGCATCCTCCATCACGATCAGCGGGTTCTTGCCACCGAGCTCCATCTGCAGGCGCGTGGTCAGGTGCACCGTGCGCTGGATGTGCATGCCCGCCTGGGTCGAACCGGTGAAGGAGATGGCGCAGATCGCGCGCGAGGTCGTGATGATCGGGCCCACGTCACCGGCGCGCCCGGTGATGAGGTTCAACACGCCCTTGGGCAGACCGGCCTGCACCAGCGCCTCGGTCAGGCGCAGGCCCGAAAGCGGCGCGTCCGACGAAGGCTTGAAGACCACCGTGTTGCCCATGGCCAGGGCCGGGGCGATCTTGCGCGCGGGGATGGAGGCGGGGAAGTTCCAGGGCGAGATCACCGTGACCACGCCCAGCGGCTCGCGCTGGCTGTAGACCTGCATCTCCGGGTCGTCCTGCGGATAGGTCTCACCCCCGAAGGTCTGGCTCTCCATCGCGTAGAAGCGGAAGGTCTGCGCTGCGCGCAGGAACTCGTCGCGCCCCAGCGCCTTGGACTTGCCTTCTTCGCGCGTGAGCTCCTCGCCAAAGCGATCGGCGTTCGCTTCCAGGTAATCGGCCGCCTTGTTCAGGACCTTGGCGCGCTGGCTGATGGGGGTCTTGCGCCAGCCCTCGAAGGCGGCTGCGGCCGCGCCCACGGCGGCTTCGGCGTCGGCCGAGGCCGAGGCCTGGAAGCGGCCCAGGTTCTCGCGGGTGTCGGCCGGGTTGATGTTGTCGAACGTGCGCCCGCTGCGGCTGCGGACCCATTCGCCGTTGATGTGGTTGAAGAACTCTTCGACAGGGGTGCTCATGGTGCGGGGCGGGGACGGGTCCCCGGGGTAGGTGACAGAGGGGAGAAGGCGCAGCGCCCAGCGCTGCGCGGGTGTTTCACTTCAGGCGGTGGCCAGCTCGGGGGCGACGTAGTCGTTGTAGAGCGCGGTGGTGTAGAGCAGGCGCATCTGGGCACCGACCTCACAGATCTTGATGCAGCGCTGCTGCATCTCCACCGTGGTGGCGTGCTCCAGCACGATCTGGTAACCGCGCTCGCCATGGATCTCGTCGGAGACGATGTGCAGGTCGAAGAACTCGACCTCTTCATCGCTGAAGCCGTACTTGTCGCGCAGCGTGGGGGTCTGCTTGCGGTAGATCGAAGGCACTTGCGACTCCAGGCCCACGACCAGACCGGCGACAGCCACCACCGGGTCTTCGCGCATGGCCACGGCGTAGCACCAGCTCTGCAGGGCGCGCGTGGTGGGCGACATGTTCTCCTGATCGGTCACACGGGCGCGGGTGGTGCCGCAGGCCTCGGCGAAGCGGATCAGCAGGTCGGTGTGGCGGTCCCCGCCGATCTCTTCTTCGTACATGTTGGCCAGCAGGAAGTCCTTGGCGTCGGTCATGTGGTCGGGGGTGCGGGCGTAGATGTAGGCCAGGTAGTCGGCGAAGGGGCCGACGTAGTGGTAGTGGTTCTCGGCCCAGCGTGCGAGGTGCTCGCGGGAGAGGGAGCCTTCGGCCCAGGCCAGGCTGAAGGGGGATTTGTTGGCGCTCTTGCCTTTGATGGCGTTCTCCAGGGCGGTGCGCAGTTCGTCTCGGTTCATGAGGGCGGTCATGGGGGGCTCCTTGATGGGGGTGGCGGAAAAGGGATGTCGGGCGCTTCGGGTCGGGTGCTTTGACCGTCAACACGGTATACAATATACAGAAAGCAATGCAACGTCAACAGAAGATCTGAAAATTCCAGAAAACCACGGGGCTTTTCGGCTCTGCACCTGACTTGAAGGGCTCTGAACCCCTGTGTGAAGGTGCTTGACGCATCAGTGATGTCGGTATACAGTATACTACATTCCATCGCAAACGCCGCAGCAGACCCACCTCACAGCGAGATACCCATGCCTGTCGTCATCCTTCACAAGCACGGTCAGACCTTTCAGGACGAGGTCAAGCCCAACACCAACCTCGTGGTGCGCGCCGGCATCAAGCAGTTTCCGTATCCCAACCTCCAGTACGAGTGCGGCATGGGCAAGTGCGCCAAGTGCGCCACCCGGGTGATCGCCGGTGCCGAACACCTGCCGCCGCCGAACTGGAAAGAGAAGAAGCAGCTGGGTGAGCGCCTGAACGAGGGCTACCGGCTGGCCTGCCAGCTCTGGCTGGAGCACGACATCGAGCTGGCGCAGGACTGAGCGTCTTTGGCTGCGCCAACACCGGACCACCCCCTTCACCGACCCCATCACCCCATCTGGAGCCGAACCACCATGTATGTGATCCTGACCACCAAGCCCGGCCAATTCAGAACGGAAGTCGGGCCTGACCTGAAACCCGTCGAAGCCTATGACTACGTTTTCTACGGGCGGACGCGCGCGCGCTTCCTGATTGCCGAAATCAGCGGTGAGACCCGCGTGCGCATCGTCGACGAA
>JAHIQV010000098.1 GCA_018903185.1 Gammaproteobacteria bacterium
AGGTCACGACCTGGGTGCCGTCTGCGTCGGAGAGAAAGGAGGAGGTTGAGGTGCTCATCGTTTCATTCTCACCCCGCAGGCATTCAACCCGACCTAGTGAAAACGGCATGACGCGCCGCCCCGATCGACCTCCTGGCCGACAACGCTTCCGGTCAGGCGTCGATCTGCATCGACGGACGCCCCTGGACCTTCTGCAGCCAGGCGTGCGTGGTCGGGTGCTCGGCCACCGGTGCACCCAGGTAGACGCTGTAGCCGATCACCGACGCCACGATCAGGTCGGCCAGCGTGTAGGCATCACCGAGCAACCAGGGCGTCTGGCTCAGGCGCCCGTCGAGCACGGTGAGCAGCTCGTCCAGGGCTTTGTGTGCCGCGGTTCCGTGCGCGTCGTCGGGTGTGCCCATGTCTTTCGCGGCCTGCAGCCGCACCAGCTGCGCGCCGTAGGTGACATAAGCCCAGGTGCTCCATGACATCGCCTGCAGGTGTTCGGGCGTGCCGCCGGCAGGCCACAGGCCGCTCTTCACGCCATAGGTGTGGCCCAGCCACAGTTCGATGGCCAGCGCCTCGAACATCGGCGCGCCGTCCACCGTCAGGGTGGGCACCTTGCCATTGGGGTTGAGGGCCAGGAAGTCGGGCCGGCGCTGCTCATCGGTGGTGATGTCGACCTTGACGCGCTCGTGCGGCACGCCGAGTTCGGCGAGCGCGCAGGCGACCGGGGTGGCGCTGGACATGGGGTGCCAGTAGAGAACGATGTGGGACATGAAGGGCTCCTTTGAGATGTGGATGGCGGGCTCGACACCGTGCCGAACCCGTGGCCACAATGTCGCGCCCATTGCGGACAGTTCCGGCCCTCAATAAACGCTAGAGTGCAACCATGCTTTCATCGTCCTCGCGCCTGCTGCGCGTCCTGTCGCTGCTGCAAACGCGCAGCCACTGGGCAGGCCCCGAGCTGGCCGAGCGGCTGGAGGTGCACCCGCGCACGCTGCGGCGCGACATCGACCGGCTGCGCCAGCTCGGCTACCCCATTCACGCCAGCAGTGGCGTGGCGGGCGGCTATGCGTTTCGCGCGGGGCAGTCGCTGCCGCCACTGCTGCTGGACGACGAAGAGGCGCTGGCGGTGGCCATTGCCCTGCAGATCGCCACGGCCGGCACCGTGAGCGGTGTGGAAGAAAGCTCGCTGCGTGCGCTGGTGAAACTGGAACAGGTGATGCCCACCCGCCTGCGCCGCCGCACGCACGCACTGCGCTCGGCCATCGTGCCGGTGCAGCGCATGGGGCCCACCATCGACGCGGGCGTGCTGGCCACGCTGGCCACTGCCTGCCGCGACCAGCTGCAGGTGGGGTTCAGCTACCGCGACCTGCGCGGCCAGGCCAGCGTGCGCCAGGTGCAGCCGCACGGGCTGGTGCACACCGGCAACCACTGGTACCTCGTGGCCTGGGACCCGGCGCGTGACGACTGGCGCACCTTCCGCATCGACCGCGTGCAGGGCTCCCCCCGCAGCGGCGCGCACTTCGCGCCGCGCCCGGCGCCAGCGGGCGACCTGCGCGCCTACGTCACCGGGGCCATGGCAGGCGTGCACCAGCAGGGCGAGCAGGCGCGCGTGGTGCTGCACCAATCGCGCGAGGTGATGCTGCGCACCATTCCCCCATCCGCCGCCACGCTGGAGGCCATCGACGACGCCCACTGCCTCATGCTCTGTGGCGCGGGCCAGCTGGACTCGCTGGTCTACTGGCTCATGGCGCTGGACGTGGAATTTGATGTGCTGGAGCCACCCGTGCTCAAGGAGCGACTGCGCCGGGCGAGTGAGCGCGTGGGGCGCAGCCTGGGGCGTGCTGGCGGCTGAGCCTCAGGACGGGCGTGGGCTCTTTCGCTTTACCTGCACCTGGTGGCTCAGGGCTGGGTGCGGCGTGGGGCGGGGCGGGATGTGGCGGTGACGCCGTTGGGGCGCACGTGGCCTCGGCACTCACTAGATATACACGTGAGCAATCGAGTTGGTTCGTTGTAGTCACTGCGAGGACGGACTCGGGTCCTGCATTCGGCCACGAACGGCCTTTGGGACCGCTAACTTCTAGGGCAGGTCAAGGCTGATCGGCAGACATTCACTCGATCTATCCGGGCTCCGCAACAGAATAGAGCGCACATGCTGAGAATGCGAAGAAGCTGATGGCCTCACCAAGCCAACATCGCACCAAAAGGAAAAGCCCGGCGAGTCGTTTCACCGGGCTTCCCGTACAGACCGCATTTTCCAAGCGGGGGATTGTTGTCGCAGTGCGCGACCAGGCGTGGTCAGGGAGCTATCAAAACAAGTTCATCTGGCCGGGGTGCGAACGGTAGTGCTGGCAGACTGATTCCCATTTTCCGAATCGGAAACGGGGGTATGCATGCACGTAGACGTCCTTGATACGGTGAGTACGCATGGCAAGTCCTACAAGATCCCTCCTCCTGCGAAGAGGAGGGGGTTGAGGAGCATCTCGTTGCTGACTGCGGCTTCAACCTGTAGACTGCGGGGTTGACTGTGACAAGTCCGGTCGTCAGCTGTGGGGTCGTCTCCACTAGCCCGTCCGTTGATG
>JAHIQV010000099.1 GCA_018903185.1 Gammaproteobacteria bacterium
CCCCATCGGCGGTCGTGCGGCACTGATCGTCGACCGTGATGTAGCCGCGCTCGTCGGTCTGGATGCCGGCGGCCTCCAGACCCAGGTCATCCGTGTTCGGTCGCCGGCCCACGGCCAGCAGAACATGGCTGGCGCTGATGCTGGGCCGATCGTCGCCACAGGCCGCACCGACCGCGATCCCTCGGCCTTCGCGCGACAGGGAGATGCACTCCGACGCCAGGGCAAAGCGCACACCCTCGCCCTCCAGGATCGATCGAATGCCGGCGGCGACGTCCTGGTCCTCGCGGGGCAGCAGTTGCGGGGACCGCTCCACCACGGTCACCTCGGCCCTGAAGCGGCGCATCATCTGCGCGAACTCCAGACCGATGTAGCTGCCGCCGACGATAACCAGGTGTTCGGGCACGCGGTCCAGCTCCAGGATCGAGACGTTGTCGAGTGTGGGAACGGTGTCGATGCCGGGGATTTCAGGGCGCACCGACCGGCCGCCCACGTTCAGGAAGATGCGTGGCGCCGTCAGGCGGCGTCCGCCGACTTCCAGCGTCGCATCGGCCACGAAGCGGGCCTCTCCAACGATGACTTCGGTTGCCTTCAGGCTCCACATCCAGGATTCGAGTCCTTCGCGAGACTTGCCGACGATGCCGTCTTTGCGTGCCTTGACACGGGCCATGTCCACCCGGATCTCACCCGCATCGAAGCCGAATTCGCCGCCGCGGCGCGCCTGGTGCATGGCGCGCGCGCTCGCAACGAGGGTCTTCGTCGGTACGCAGCCGACGTTGAGACAGGTGCCACCAAAGTGCCCGCGCTCGATGACAGCGGTGCGCAGGCCCTCCTTGCTGCAGCGTGCGGCGATGGCAGGACCTGCCTGACCGGCCCCAACAATGATGGCATCGAAGGATTCACAAGCCATGGTTGACCCTTCCGGTAGGCGAGATCGGGAAGTATCTCGCTGAACGAGCGCAGTTTCCAGAGGTCAGACATTGACCCTCCTCATGGCGTCCGCGAGATCGAGTGACTGGATTTGGGCCTGACTTCTTTGGCATTGGAGGGGGTGTGCAGAATTTTGTGTAAACGAACAATCCACCGTTGGCGAGATCCTGCTTGTCCGCAAACACAATGACAACCAAGAAACACGAAGTTCCGCAAGAACTGCAGTCCATTCCATTGCATATGGTTGAAGGGCTACCGTCGAATCCTCTCGCGGTTCGAGAAGCTCGATTCGATGTTCCTTGGTTTTCTCAGCTTCGTGCTGGTGGCCGACGGTCTTCGCGGTCTGTGTTAACAGGCCTTAAGCCAAGGGCGCCAGCGCAGCTTCCAACTTGCTTGTCAGCGATTCCCGCGTGAAGGGCTTGACCACAAAGGAGGCCACACCCGCTTCCATGCTGTGCGCCAGCGTGGACTTGCTGGCGTCGCCGGTCATCATGATGACCGGGATGCCGGCCAGCGGCGGCGAAGCCTTGAGCCGCTGGGTCAGCGCCACGCCACCGAGCCCCGGCAGGTGAATGTCCATCAGGATCACGTCGGGCCGATGGCGGTCCAGATGGGCCAGGGCCGTGTTGCCATCGACAGCGAACGTGGTCTCCCACTCCAGCGGGTCGAGCACCCGATCCACCAGCCTGTGCACGAAAGCGTCGTCGTCAAACACCATCACCAACGGGCGGGCACGACGCCCCGGTTCCACCGGCTGCCGGACCTGCAGCCCGGAGGGCGTAGGGGGAAGCCGTTGCGGCACGCTCGTCGCACGGCTGGCCTTCCACACGCTCATCGCCAGCCGTGTGGTCGTGGCGCGGCCGGCATTCCACACGCTCATCACCAGGCGCAAGCCGTCGTGGCTGTGTGGCCAGTACAACACATAGTCGTCGAAGCAGGCCTGCTTGCACAGATCGAAAACGGCATGCACATCATCCTGGCTGCACAGGATCACCGTGCGGTGCGGGCGCTGCGGCAATCCGCCACCCAGACGGTACAGGCCATGGTAGTAGCGCCGCGCCTTGTCCAGGCGGTCGAAGGCCAGCACCAGGACTTCGGGCGCGTGGCGCTCGAAATCCTCCAGGCAGCTTCCGGCATCGGTGGACACCTGCACATGGGAGAAGTGGGCCTTCAGCTGGCGCTGGACCAGATGGGCGTCCTCGGTTGTGTCCGAGGCCACCAGCACCCGGGTGGTGTTCATGAGGTGCTTCATCGCGCGGGCATCCGTGGGCCCCTGGCAGGTCGCCGGGTGCTCGGGCCAGGAGTGTTCATCGGGTTCCTAACGCTTCTCGAGAAAGGCATGAACCGCACGCAACTCGACCTCGAAATCGGCCACCAGCGGATCCAGCAAGGGGCTGTGGGGTGTCCGTGCCGCCTCTTCGATGTCGGCACAGATCTGCCCGAGACGCACCGCACCGATGGCTAGTGCGGTCGACTTCAGCTTGTGGGCGACGTCCGACATGGACTGCAAGGCCTCGCCGGCGTGCGCCCGTGCCATCGCCAGCGCGGAGCCCTTCGTGCTCGTCAGAAAGGCCGCCAGCACATTCTGCATCACCTGCGGGTCGTCACCCAGCAGATCGGCAAGCACGCTGAGGTCGACCGTGGGTGATGCAAG
>JAHIQV010000008.1 GCA_018903185.1 Gammaproteobacteria bacterium
ACCGGCTTCAGCGAGGAGCAGAAGGTCGACATCGCCGAAGCCTCGAAGTCCATCGCCATCATGATGGCACCCAACATGAGCGTGGGCGTGAATGTCACGCTGAAGCTGCTGGAAATGGCGGCCAGGGCGCTGTCAACCGGCTACGACATCGAGATCATCGAGGCGCATCATCGGCACAAGGTGGACGCGCCCAGCGGCACGGCGCTCAAGATGGGGGAAGTGGTTGCTCAGGCGCTGGGTCGCGACCTGAAGGACTGCGCGGTCTACGCCCGTGAAGGCGTGACCGGCGAGCGTGACCCGTCCAGCATCGGTTTCGCCACCATCCGCGGCGGCGATATCGTGGGCGACCACACCGTGTTGTTTGCCGGGACCGGCGAGCGCATCGAGATCACGCACAAGTCCAGCAGCCGCGTCACCTACGCGCAGGGCAGCCTGCGCGCCGTGCGTTTCCTGGCGAACAGGACGAGCGGCCTGTACGACATGTTCGACGTGCTCGGACTGCCGAAATGAAACACCCCCGCAGCGCTTCGCGCGCCTTGCAGGTCGCAGCATCGCCAGAGTCGATGCTTCTTCGGGCTGTCCGAGCCTGCGCAGGCAGGCTCAGAGCCGCAGCCCTCAGCCCCCTCAAGGGGGCGACACCAGCGGTCCGGCGAAGCCGGCCCGGCGGTGTCCACAGGGGGGGCGCGGTCGTACACCTCGGGCGGCGTTTCGCAAGCATGGAGAACTGAAATGGGTGTGTGGCAAACGGTGCTGCAGGGGGATGCGATCAGCCGCAGTGTGGCACTGCTGTTGCTCGTCATGTCGGTGGCCAGCTGGGTGGTGATTCTCTGGAAAAGCTGGATGCTCCGCAGGGCCGTGAAAGATGTGCAGCTGTCCACGGCGGCCTTCTGGCAGGCGGCACACCTGGACGATGCGCAGCAGCGCCTGCAGGCCTTTGACCCGCGACGGCTGGTGTTGCCCCTGCTGCAGGCGGCCCGCACCATTGAACAGGCTGCGCCTCAGACCCTGGCCGCCGCTGGCGACCGGTCCCAGCAGCTCACCCGTGTGCTGCGCGATGCGCTGCACCGGGTTCTGCACCGTCTGCAGTTTGGGCAGGTTCTGCTGGCCACGGTGGGATCCACCGCACCGTTTGTGGGCCTGCTGGGCACGGTCTGGGGCATTTACCACGCCCTCACGGAAATCGGACTGGATGGCCAGTTCCGGATCGAACAGGTGTCCGGCCCGGTGGGTGAGGCGCTGGTCATGACCGCGGCGGGGCTGGCGGTCGCCATTCCGGCGGTGCTGGCCTACAACGTGCTCGGCCGCCAGGTGGCCCGTATCGAGGCCGACCTGGAGGGCTTCGCCCGCGACTTGCGTGAACTGCTGGCCTACAAGGAGTCCGCGGTATGAGCCAAAAAGCCCCCTCCGGTTCTGAGGTTCAGCCGCGCGGCGGAGCACGTCCGTCATGAGTTTTGGTCGTCTGGAAAAGCCCGCCGGGCACCAGCCCATGAGCGACATCAACGTCACCCCGCTGGTGGACGTGATGCTGGTGCTGCTGGTGATCTTCATCATCACGGCGCCCCTCATGGCCAGCCGTCTGGAGCTGGAACTGCCGCGGACTGCGAATCCTGCCGGGAGTCAGGCGTCTGAGCCTGAGGTCTTTGTTTCACTCGGTGTGGATGCCTCGGGCCAGATGTTCTGGGACGAGCAGCCGGTGGACATGGAGGTGCTGGGTGAGCGCCTGCGAGAAACAGCCCGTCGCGATCCGGCGACCGAGGTGCAACTTCGGTTGGACACGTCCGTGCCATACGGCCAGGTGGCTCGACTCATTGCCATGGCGCAGGCCGCTGGTTTGGCCCGTATCGGGTTTGTGACAGATGCGGATACCGCGAAAGCGCTCGGCTTGCCGGTATCCGGTGCACCCAGGTGATGCTTGAAATTCCACACGGGGCCTGCATGAGGTGTTGCGCCCCGTCGTCATGCCGCATGTCCTGATTGGTGTTGCTCCTGGCTATGCGGTAAGCTTTCGTTACGAGTTTGGGTATCGGTGGCGCCACGCCCCCGGCCTCCGGATTGTCATGCGAATTTCACCAACTTGAGGAGTGCGTCAATGAAGCGGGGAGAACATCCATTGGGGCGGCGGGCTTTTGCAAAACTGGCGTTGACCGGTGTTGCGGGGCTTGTTCTGGTTGCCTGCGGTGGCAATGAAGATGGCGATGAGCCGGACAAACAAGGGGCTCGCAACCTGGAAAGCTCGTTCAACGCGATCGGCGCGGGTATGAGCAAAGCCCAGGTGATTGGCATCGTGGGGCAAGCTCCGCATCAAGAGACCAATGGCACTTTGCAGTGGTCCGACTATTCGTATGATTCATCGCAGGGGCTGACTGTGACCTTTCAGGTCGTGGGAGGGCAGATCGTGACAGCCAATGTCTATTGGTTTATTCAAGCGGCGGGTACGGTGAGTCGGTCCTTGCGCAAGGACTTCTGATTCGCGTTCCGGGCATGGGCCTGCTGCAGGCCGCGACCGGCTGCGGTGGGGGCATGCAGGAGCGCCTCCATCCCATCCCCGCCCTTCTCTTGGGGCTGGGGATGTGCCTTTGTTGCGGCAAAGGATTCCTTGCTGTTTGCAAGCCCTAAAATCCTCCACTGATGTCGCACCTGTTCTGGTGCGTCGGCCGGGGCCACCGGATAGGGTTCCGCGCCAGCCACTCAAACCAGCCATCAGGCCCCCTGCCTCCCAGTTTCATGCAAGAAAAATACGCCCACAAGGATGTCGAGCGCGCCGCGCACGCCCATTGGAACGCCACCGACGCCTACCGCGTGAGCGAAGACGCAGGCAAGAAGAAGTTCTACGCCTGTTCCATGCTGCCCTACCCCAGCGGCAAGCTGCACATGGGCCATGTGCGCAACTACACCATCAACGACATGCTCACGCGCTACCTGCGCATGAACGGTCACAACGTGCTCATGCCCATGGGCTGGGACGCGTTCGGCCTGCCGGCCGAGAACGCGGCGCTGAAGAATGGCGTGCCGCCGGCGAAGTGGACGTACGAGAACATCGCCTACATGAAGCAGCAGATGCAGGCGATGGGTCTGGCCATCGACTGGTCGCGTGAGGTTGCCACGTGCGACCCCAGTTATTACAAGTGGAACCAGTGGCTGTTCCTGAAGATGCTGGAAAAAGGCATTGCTTACCGCAAGACCCAGATCGTCAACTGGGACCCGGTGGACCAGACCGTTCTGGCCAATGAGCAGGTGATCGACGGCAAGGGCTGGCGCACAGGCGCCACGGTGGAAAAGCGCGAAATCCCCGGCTACTACCTGAACATCACGGCGTACGCCGACGAGTTGCTCGACCATGTGCAGCTGGGCAACCCCAAGGCCACGCTCAACGGCTGGCCCGACAAGGTGCGGCTGATGCAGGAGAACTGGATCGGCAAGAGCGAGGGCGTTCGCTTCGCGTTCCCGCACACGATCAAGGGCACTGACGGCGCGCTGATCGGCGACGGCCGGATGTACGTGTTCACCACGCGGGCCGACACCATCATGGGCGTGACCTTCTGCGCCGTGGCAGCCGAGCACCCGCTGGCCCACCACGCTGCTTTGACCAACCCTGCGCTGGCCGTCTTCATCGAAGAATGCAAGTCCGGCGGCACCACCGAAGCCGAGCTCGCCACGCAGGAAAAGAAAGGCATGGCCACCGGCCTGTTCGTCACGCACCCGCTGACTGGCGCGCAGGTCGAGGTCTGGGTCGGCAACTACGTGCTCATGAGCTACGGCGACGGCGCCGTGATGGGCGTGCCGGCGCACGACGAGCGCGACTTCGCGTTTGCGCTCAAGTACCAGTTGCCGATCAAGCAGGTGATTGCGGTGGACGGTGAGACGTTCTCCGACGAAGTCTGGGCCGACAGCTACGCCGACAAGCAGCGCGGCGTGTGCGTCAACTCCGGCGTGCTCGATGGCCTGTCCCAGAAGGCCTCCGTGGACAAGGTCGCCGAGCTGTTGGCCGCCCAGGGTTTGGGCGAGAAGAAGACCACCTTCCGCCTGCGCGACTGGGGTGTGAGTCGCCAGCGCTACTGGGGCACACCCATTCCCATCATCCACTGTGACGAACACGGCGCGGTGCCGGTGCCTGAGCAAGACCTGCCGGTGGTGCTGCCGCAGGACTGCATACCCGACGGCTCGGGCAACCCGCTGCACAAGCACGAAGGCTTCCACGCTGGCGTGGTCTGCCCGGTGTGCGGTAAACCCGCGCGGCGCGAGACCGACACCATGGACACCTTCGTGGATTCGTCCTGGTACTTCATGCGCTATTGCGATCCCACCAACAGCGAGAAGATGGTCGCCGAAGGCGCCGACTACTGGATGCCGATGGACCAGTACATCGGCGGCATCGAACACGCCATCCTGCACCTGCTGTACGCGCGCTTCTGGACCAAGGTCATGCGCGACCTCGGCCTCGTGAAGATCGACGAGCCCTTCAGCAAGCTGCTGACCCAGGGCATGGTGCTCAACCACATCTACTCGCGGCGCACCGAAAAGGGTGGCAAGGACTACTTCTGGCCGCAGGACGTGGAACACGTGTTTGACGAGGCCGGCAAGGTCATCGGCGCCAAGCTGATCAAGGCCGTGGGCGACCTGCCTGTGGGCACGGCGATCGACTACGAGGGCGTGGGCACCATGTCCAAGTCCAAGAACAACGGTGTCGATCCGCAGGATCTGATCGAGAAGTACGGCGCCGACACCGCGCGCCTGTACACCATGTTCACCGCGCCGCCCGAGGCCACGCTGGAGTGGAACGACGCGGCGGTGGAAGGCAGCTACCGCTTCCTGCGTCGTGTCTGGGGCTTCGGCAACAAGCTCTCGGCCACGGCGGACCTGGGCGCGCTGGCCACCAGCGTGGGCAAGCAATCGCTCTCCAAGGCGGCCAAGGCGCTGCGCCTGGAAGTGCACACCGTGCTCAAGCAGGTGGACTACGACTACCAGCGCATGCAATACAACACCGTCGTCTCGGGTGCGATGAAGATGCTCAACGCGCTCGACGACTTCAAACCCGATGGCTCGGCCGGTGACAACGCCGCGCTGGCCGAAGGCTTCGGCATCCTGTTGCGCTGCATCTACCCCGCTACGCCGCACATCGCACACAGCCTCTGGACCGGACTCGGCTACGCCGCCGCTGCCGGTGATTTGCTTGACGCCCCTTGGCCGCAGGCCGATGAGGCTGCCCTGCAGCGCGACGAGATCGAACTGATGCTGCAGATCAACGGCAAGCTGCGTGGCAGCGTGACCGTGCCGGCCAGTGCCGACAAGGCCGCCATCGAAGCGGCAGCGTTGGCGAGCGACGCGTTCCAGAAACAAGCCAATGGCGCTGCCCCGAAAAAGGTGGTGGTGGTGCCGGGCCGGCTGGTCAACGTGGTGGTATAAAACCCTGCGCCATGAAGCCTATTTCACAACCATCCGCCATGACCCTATTTTCTGCCCCCGTGTCAAGGGATCTGCCGGTCGATGCCCGCCGGCGCGCGGTGTGGACCGGATTGGTCGGCACCGGGGTCCTGTTGGCGTCGGGCGGGTTGAGTGGCTGCGGGTTTGCGCTTCGCCAGGCGCCCAGCTTTGCGTTCTCATCTCTGCGGGTTTCGAACCAGATCAGCACGCCGGTCTCTCGGGCCCTGCAGCGCGAACTCGCCACGGCGGGCATTCAGGTGATGAACACGGCTGCGGCGGCTGGCCAGTCGCCGGTTCAGGTCGTGCTGGAAGTTCTGTTGGACCAGCGCGAGCGCGCGGTGGTGGGGCAGACCGCTTCGGGTCAGGTGCGTGAGCTGCAGTTGCGTACACGCTTTCGCTTCCGCCTGAGCACACCGAGCGGCAAATACCTGATCGACGAAACCGAAATGCTGCTGGAGCGCGACATCAGCTTCACCGAAACCGGGGTTCTGGCCAAGGCGGCCGAAGAGCAGCTGATGTTCAACGACATGCAGAATGACATCGTGCAGCAGGTCATGCGCCGCCTGGCGGCGGTGAAGTCGCTGTAAGGGCGCCATGCAGGTTCCTGCGACGCAGCTCGCCAGCCAGCTGCAGCGAGGGCTCAAGGGCCTGTACACCCTGCATGGCGACGAGCCGCTGCTGATACAGGAAGCGGCTGATGCGATCCGCGCTGCCGCACGTGAGCAGGGCTTCACCGAACGCACCGTGCACACGGTGGCCGGTGCGCACTTTGACTGGGGCGAGGTACTGGCCAGCGGCGGCTCCATGAGCCTGTTTGCCGACAGGCAGCTGATCGAGATCCGCGTGCCCTCGGGCAAGCCGGGCAAGGACGGTTCACAGGTGTTGCAGCAGATGGCCGAGGCCGCACGGGACAACGACAGCACGCTCACGCTGGTGAGCCTGCCCCGGCTGGATGCCGCCACCCTGAAAGGCGCCTGGTTTGCTGCGCTGGACAGTTTCGGCGTGACGGTCAAGGTGGACCCGGTCGAGCGCCAGGCGCTGCCAGCCTGGATCGCGCAGCGCCTGCAGCAGCAGGGTCAGCGCGTGGCCGCAGGGGAAGAGGGTCAGCGCACGCTGCAGTTTTTTGCTGACCGGGTCGAGGGAAACCTCTTGGCCGCGCACCAGGAAATCCAGAAGCTCGGCCTGCTGCATCCGGCCGGCGAGCTGTCGCTGGAGCAGGTCGAAAACGCGGTGCTCAACGTGGCGCGCTACACCCCGTTCAAACTCGCCGAGGCGGTGCTGGGCGGTCAGGTGCTGCGTGTGCAGCGCATGCTCGACGGGCTGCAGGCCGAGGGCGAGGCCGCGGTGCTGGTGCACTGGGCGTTGGCGGAAGACATCCGCACGCTCAACCGGGTCCGCGGCGCGATGGACGCGGGCCGCCCGTTGCCCATGGCCCTGCGCGAAAACCGTGTCTGGGGCGTGAAGGAAAAACTGATGGAGCGCGTGCTGCCGCTGCTCAAACCGGCTACGTTGGCCCAGTGGCTGCAGGACGCGCACACGGTGGATGGCATTGTCAAGGGACTCAAGCAGTCCGACTGGCCCGCGGATCCCTGGGGGGCTTTGAACCGCATGGCCTTGCGGGTCGCGCAGGCCTGCGCGCTGAAATAGCCCTCCTTTCCCAGGGGACCACGCCTTTGGCTCGGCGAAGCCGTTTCCTCGGCGTTTGCATGGGTGCATGCAGCGTTGTCCTCGTCGCTGGTTCGAACTCGGACAGTGGTGGGCACATGGTGTAGGGCATGGTGCGAAAATCGCACCATGAACGCGACCAACACCACCGAACTCATGAACACCCTGGGGCTGCAGGCCAAGGCGGCCTCGGCGCTCATGGCCAAGGCCAGTGCGGCGACCAAACTCAAGGCCCTTCGAGGCCTGGCCGCGCTGTTGCGGGCCAACGTGGCACCGCTGCAGGTGGAAAACGCAAAAGACCTGGATCGCGCCCGCGCCGCCGGCCTGGCCGAGCCGATGGTGGACCGCCTCAAGCTCACGCCCAAAGTCATCGAAACCTGCGCCGAAGGCTGTGAGCAGCTCGCGGCCATGGCCGACATCATCGGTGAAATCTCGGGCCTGAAACAGATGCCCAGTGGCATCCGCGTCGGCCAGATGCGGGTGCCGATCGGCGTGTTCGGCATGATCTATGAGAGCCGCCCGAACGTGACCATCGAGGCCGCCAGCCTGTCGATCAAGAGTGGCAACGCCTGCATCCTGCGTGGCGGCTCGGAAGCCATCGACTCCAACCGCGCCCTGGCTTCGCTGGTGCAGCAGGCGCTGGCCGCCGCCGGCCTGCCGACCGACGCGGTGCAGCTCGTGCCCACCACCGACCGCGCCGCCGTCGGCCAGCTCATCACCATGCCGCAGTACGTGGATGTGATCATCCCGCGCGGCGGCAAGGGCCTGATCGAGCGCATCAGCGCCGAGGCCAAGGTGCCGGTGATCAAGCACCTGGACGGCAACTGCCACACTTACGTGGACGACCCTTGCGACATCGCCATGGCGGTGACGGTGGCCGACAACGCCAAGACGCAGAAGTACAGCCCCTGCAACGCCACCGAGAGCCTGCTGGTGGCGCGCGCCGTGGCGGCAGATTTCCTGCCGAAGATCGGCGCCATCTACGCCGCCAAAGGGGTGGAGATGCGTGGCTGCGCCGAGTCGAAGGCGATCCTGGCTGCGGTCCCGGGTGCGACCGTGACGACTGCGTCCGAAGCCGACTGGTCCGAGGAATACCTCGCACCGGTGATCAGCATCAAGGTCGTCGAAGGGGTGGACGAAGCCATCGCGCACATCAACAAATACTCCAGCCACCACACCGACGCCATCCTCACCACCGACCACGTGCACGCCCAGCGCTTCCTGCGCGAGGTGGATTCAGCCAGCGTCATGGTGAATGCGAGCACCCGCTTCGCAGACGGATTCGAGTTCGGACTGGGAGCCGAAATCGGCATCAGCACCGACAAATTCCACGCCCGTGGTCCGGTGGGCGTCGAGGGCCTCACGTCCCTGAAATATGTGGTGCTCGGTGAGGGTGAAACAAGGAACTGATCTTCCACGCCGCCTTCGGCGCCTCCCCCTGTGAGGGAGCGACACCAGCCGTCCGGTCGATCCGGCCCGGCGGTGCTCCTGGACGGAACATCTCCAGGCGCGGCGTATTTGCGGTAATTCTGAATTTCGGTCGCACCTGCCTTGCAGGTGCACCGATTGCCCCCATTTCTGCCTTTCGACCGCAACTTCCGCTCCCTACAATGGGCCAGGAAGTTCCCACAAAAAGGCACCCATGGTCCCGCATCTTGTTACCGCCCTGACCGGCCCCATCAACGAACTCGAGCAGCGCATCCTCGAATCCACGCCGGTGATCGAGCGCTGGTTCCGGCTGGAGTGGATGGAGCACACGCCGCCGTTCTACAGCTCGGTGGATGTGCGCAACGCGGGCTTCAAGCTGGCGCCGGTGGACACCAACCTCTACCCCGGCGGCTGGAACCACCTCACGCCCGAGATGTTGCCACTGGCGGTGCAGGCCGCCATGGCCGCCATAGAAAAGATCTGCCCCGAGGCCAAGAACCTGCTGCTGGTGCCCGAGAACAGCACCGACGTGTTTTACCTGAGCAACCTGCGGCAACTGCAGCGCATCTTTTACCAGGCCGGCCTCAATGTGCGTCTCGGTTCCTTGTCCAACGACATCACCGCCCCCACCACGATCGACCTGCCCGGTGGGGAGTCGGTCACGCTGGAGCCGCTCATCCGCAGCCGGCGCCGCCTGGGCCTCAAGCATTTCGACCCCTGCACCATCCTGCTCAACAACGACCTGAGCGCCGGTGTACCCGGCATCCTGGAAGACCTGCACGAGCAGTACCTGCTGCCGCCGCTGCACGCGGGCTGGGGCACACGCCGCAAGAGCCACCACTTCAAGGCGTATGAAGAGGTGTCCAAGCGCTTCGGCAAGCTGCTGGGCATGGACCACTGGCTCATCAACCCGATGTTCAACCAGTGCGGCCAGGTCAATTTTGCCGAAGAGCACGGACTGGAATGCCTGCGCACCAACGCCGACGCGCTGCTCGGCAAGATCCGCCGCAAGTACAAGGAATACGGCATCAACGAAAAGCCGTTCGTCGTGATCAAGGCCGACAACGGAACCGGTGGCATGGGCATCCTCACCGTGCGCGATGCCAAGGACATCGATGCCCTGTCGGTGGGCACGCGCGAGCGCATGGCCACGGTCCAGGCCGGCCAGCCGGTTCACGAGGTCATCATCCAGGAAGGCGTGCTCACCAACGAGCGCATCAACGCGGCGGTGGCCGAACCCGTGGTCTACATGATGGACCGCTATGTGGTGGGTGGCTTCTACCGGGTGCATGCCCAGCGCGGGGTGGACGAGAACCTCAACGCGCCGGGCTCCAGCTTCGTGCCGCTGGCCTTCGAGCAAAGCGCGCAGCTGCCGCAACCGGGTGTGAAGCCGGGTGCCAGCGTTCCCAACCGCTTCTACATGTACGGCGTGATCGGCCGCCTGGCCATGCTGGCCGCGAGTTACGAGCTGGAAGCCACCGACCCGAACGCTGAAATATACGAATGACCCCCGCGCCGCGCTTGCAGCGCGTGCCTTGCCGGCCGCGTCATCGTCGGAGCCGATGACCCTTCGTCCCGTCCCAGCCTGCGCAGGCAGGCTGGGAGCCGCGGTCCTCAGCCCCCTGAAAGGGGGCGATGCGAGTGGCCCGGCGAAGCCGGTTCCACCGCATCCTGGTGACAGGCACGCCGCTCCGACTGAAGCTGGGTTTTTCGATGTAGTGGGTGGGAACCTCGGTCGTCAACGAGGTTGCTGCATTGCAACATTCTTCACGCCTTGGCCATTTCAGCCAGATTCCCCTCTGGCGGCCTGCGGGCCCTGAGCGCAGAATCGCCCCCATCCTGACAGCCGAACCCGGGCCGACAAGTCCCGGGTATTTTTGTGTCCAGCAACAAATCTTCGCTCACCGCGCTCACCCTGGGGGCCATTGGTGTGGTGTATGGCGATATCGGCACCAGCGTGCTGTACGCCATCAAGGAAATCTTCGGGTCGGGCCACGTTCCTTTCACCCACGAAAACGTCTATGGCGTGCTGTCGATCGTCTTCTGGACCCTGACCGTCATCGTTTCGCTGAAGTATGTTGTGCTGGTGCTGCGGGCCGACAACGCGGGCGAGGGCGGCCTGATCGCCATGCTGGCGCTGGCGTCGCAGGCGGTGAAGGACAAACCGGAACTGCGCAAATGGCTGCTGGTCATCGGCATTTTCGGCACCTCGCTGTTTTATGGCGATGGCGTGATCACGCCCGCGATCTCGGTGCTCTCGGCGGTCGAGGGCCTGGAGGTGGTCTCCCCGGCTTTCAAGCAGTACGTGGTGCCGATCACGCTGGTGGTGCTGTTTGGCCTGTTCTTCGTGCAAAAGCGCGGCACTGGTGGCATCGGCAAGTTCTTTGGGCCGATCACCGTGTTGTGGTTCGTGGCGATCGCGGTGCTGGGTGTGTCGCACATCGTCGGCCACCCCGAAATACTCGCGGCACTGAGCCCGCACCACGCACTGCGCTTCATGTGGCAGCAGCCGGGCACCACCTTCATCATCCTCGGCGCGGTGGTGCTGTGCGTGACCGGCGGCGAAGCGCTCTACGCCGACCTGGGGCATTTCGGCAAGAAGCCGATCCGCGTGGCCTGGTTCGCCATCGTCATGCCCTGCCTGACGCTGAACTACTTCGGCCAGGGCGCGCTGCTGCTGGCCGATCCCGAAGCGGTGAAAAACCCGTTCTTCAACATGGCGCCCGACTGGGCGCTGCTGCCCCTGGTGGGGCTGGCCACCATGGCCACGGTGATCGCCTCCCAGGCGCTGATCTCCGGCGCCTTCAGCGTGACCAAGCAGGCGGTGCAGCTCGGCTACCTGCCGCGCCTGAACCTGCATCACACCAGCGTGCACGACACCGGCCAGATCTACCTGCCCGTCGTCAACTGGGGCCTGTTTGCCGCCATCGTGCTCGCGGTGGTGATGTTCAAGTCGTCGACCAACCTCGCCGCGGCCTACGGCATCGCGGTCACGCTGGACATGCTGATCACCACCGTGCTGACCTTCTTCGTGATTCGCTACGGCTGGAAGTACCCGCTGTGGCTGTGCCTGCTGGCGACCGGCTTCTTCTTTGTGGTCGATCTGGCCTTCTTCAGCTCCAACCTGCTCAAGCTGTTTGCCGGCGGCTGGTTTCCGCTGCTGATCGGCGGCGTGGTGTTCGCCCTGATGATGACCTGGAAGCGGGGTCGCGAGCTGCTGTCGCAAAAGCAGCAGGCCGAAGCCATGGATCTCGACAGCTTCCTCGCATCGGTGTTCATGGCGCCACCCATGCGCGTCGCGGGCACCGCGGTGTTCCTCACGGCCGAGGCGGGCACCGTACCCAATGCGCTGCTGCACAACCTCAAGCACAACAAGGTGCTGCATCGGCAGAACCTGTTCGTGACCGTGCGCAACCACGAAGTGCCCTGGATCGGGCTCGACAAGCGGCTGGACGTGCAGCCGTTGGGCCATGACTGCTGGCAGGTGGTGATCCACTACGGTTTCAAGGACGACCCGGATGTGCCCAAGGCGCTGCGGCTCATGAGTGCCCGAGGCTGCGAGCTGGAGCCCATGACCACCAGCTATTTCCTCTCGCGCGACCTGGTTGTGCCCACGCTGGGCAGCGGCATGGCGCCCTGGCGCGAAAAGATCTTCGCCCAGATGCACCACAACGCGGGCGCTGCGGCCGAGTTCCTGAACCTGCCGAGCAACGCGGTGATCGAGCTCGGGTCCAAGATCGAGATCTGAACTCTGCGGTTTTAGGCCGCTGCATCGCGGGATCGCGGCGCCGGCATGCCCTGCGCCGCTCATGTCCCCCGAGGCCGCGTTGCGGCCTCTCCTCCTTGACTTCGCTTTGCAGGACATGCCGCCGCCCCGATCGGTCGGCGTGGTGGTGCGCCACCGGGCAAACGCCGTTGCACATCCCAGCGTCACAATTGCCGCATGTCGTTCTTCCGTGATCTCAACCTATCGGCCGCCACGGCCGGTTTCGTGGCGGTGCTGGTGGGTTTCACCGGTTCGGTGGCCACCGTTTTCCAGGCCGCACAGGCCTTTGGCGCCACGCCCGAACTCATCACTCGTGGATGTGGGCGCTCGGTCTGGGCCTGGGGCTGTGCTCGGCCATTCCCTCGCTCCTCTGGAAGCAGCCGGTGATGGTGGCCTGGAGCAAGCCCGGCGCGGCCGTGCTGGCCACAGCCGGGTTGGCGGGCGGCTTCACCATGCCGCAGGCTGTCGGCACCTTCATGGCCTCCGCCGTGCTGATCGCGCTCGCGGGAGCCTCCGGCTGGTTCGAGCGCATCATGAACCGCATCCCCATGGCCCTCGCCTCGGCGCTGCCGCAGTTCATCGTCACCATGGCCTCGCAAAACCTGCCGGGCGTGGTGGCCATCCGCGCAGCGGGCTACGACATGCCGATCTCGAAGATCATCACCATGACCGGCGTGGTCACGCTGGTGCTCGCGCCCTTCGGTGCCTTTGCGCTCAACCTGAGCGCCATCACCGCCGCCGTCACCGGTCTGCTGATCGCGTTCCCGAAAGAGCTGGTGCTGGCGATCGCCGGTCTGGCGTTGCTGGGCAGCATCGGTGGCGGCCTGCACGCCGCGCTGCGCGAAGACAGCCACCGCGAAGCCGCGCTCATCACCTTCCTTGTCACCCTCAGCGGGGTGGTCATTGCCGGCATCGGCTCGGCCTTCTGGGGCGTGGTCGCCGGCGCGATCGCGCTGTTTGTGCAACAGTACAGGGCTCAGAAAACCGACACACCATGAACATCCTCTTCGTCGCCGATCCCATCGAGTCCTTCAAGATCTACAAGGACACCACCTTTGCCATGATGCGCGAGCTGCAAAAGCGCGGCCACCGGGTGGCCAGCACCGAACCGCGTTTCATGAGCTGGCGCAGCGACCAGCCGGTGATCGCCCAGGTGCGCCACCTGCAACTCACCAGCCACGCCGACGACTGGTACACCGTGACCAGCGAGGCGCTGGAGCCTGTGCACAGCTTTGATGCCGTGATCATGCGCAAGGACCCGCCGTTTGACAGCGAGTTCTTCTATGCCACGCATCTGCTGGAACAGGCCGAGCGCGAAGGCGCAAAGGTGTTCAACAGCCCGCGTGCGCTGCGCGATCACCCCGAAAAACTCGCCTTGATGGAGTTCGCGGCCTTCGCGCCGCCGACGCTGGTGACGCGCAACGCCAACGAGCTGCGGGCCTTCCACGCCGAGCACCGCGACATCATTCTGAAACCGCTCGATGGCATGGGTGGCGTGGGCATTTTCCGTGTCGGCGCCGATGGCATGAACCTGGGGTCGATTGTGGAAACCCTCAACGAGGGCGGGGCCACGAGTGTGATGGCGCAGGCCTATCTGCCGGAGATCGCGCTGGGCGACAAGCGCCTGCTGCTGATTGGCGGGCAGGTCGCGCCCTTCGTGCTGGCGCGCATTCCGCAGGGCAACGAGGTGCGCGGCAACCTCGCGGTTGGTGGCAAGGGTGTGGCCCAGCCGCTGTCGGACGAGGACCGTGCCGTGGCCGAAGCCATCGCGCCCGTGCTGGCCGCGCGCGGCCTGCTGCTGGTGGGGCTGGACATGATCGGCAACAAGGTGACCGAGATCAACGTCACCAGCCCGACCTGCTTCCAGGAAATCACCGACCAGACCGGCTTCGACGTGCCGGCGATGTTCGTCGATGCGCTGGAGGCGGCGCTGAGATGAGCCACCCCCGCAGCGCTTCGCGCTACCCCCTCAAGGGGGCGGCACTGGCCGTCCGGCAAAGCCGGCCCGGCGGTGCCCTGGGCGCCACCTTGGCATGCACAGGGATCGCGCTCCGGCGGTCCCAAAAATCGACATGAGCGACATCGAAAAACCCGCAGAGCCGACGAAACAGGCGCGCAACCCGCTGCACGGCCTGACGCTGGAGGCCATCGTCACCGCGCTGGCCGACCACTACGGCTGGGAAGAGCTGGGCCAGCGCATTCCGGTGCGCTGTTTCAACGTGGACCCGAGCGTGGGTTCCAGCCTGCGTTTTCTGCGCAAGACACCCTGGGCGCGCGAGAAGGTCGAGGGTCTGTACCTTTTCATGCTGCGCGAAGAGCGGCGCGCTGGCGGCGGCACGGGTCGCTCCAGAGGCGGTTGAACGCTGCCCCGGTTTGCATCGGGTTCGAAATCCATAGCTGCGCCCCTTGAGTGGGCGTGTGTCGTGGATGCACCACGGCAGGCCATGTTGGAGGGGGCTGGTGGTCCGAATTTGTCAGTCAAAAGAAGTGTTTCTGGTCGACCTCATGGCTTTCCCGCCTTGTTGTGCGCGAACGGGTGCAGTAAAAGCTTGTGTTCAGGGAGCCATACCCATACCCATACCGAC
>JAHIQV010000100.1 GCA_018903185.1 Gammaproteobacteria bacterium
GCAGCCATCCTGGGCGACCAGACCAACTACAGCATCGGCCGCTACTTCGGGCCGAAGGTGTTCCAGTGGGAAAACTCGCGTTTCTTCAACAAGAACGCCTTCAACCAGGCGCACAACTTCTACGAGCGCTATGGTGGCGTGACCATCATCCTGGCGCGCTTCATGCCTTTCATCCGCACCTTTGCGCCCTTCGTCGCGGGCGTGGCCGAGATGACGCGCAGCAAGTTCACCGCCTACAACGTGGTCGGCGCCATCATCTGGGTGATCGGCCTGACTGCCGCCGGCTACTTCTTCGGCAACCTGCCCTGGGTGCAGGCCAACCTGTCCAAGATCATCTGGGCACTGATCTTCGTGCCGGGGCTGATCGCCATCTTTGGCGGCTGGCGGGCGGCGCGGGCGGAAAAAGCGCGCGTCGCTGCGACGCCCTGATCAGAACTGCCGGGACCGGGCCAGCGGCGGGTTGGCGCCGAAGTACTTCACGATGCCCTTGAGCAGGGCATCGGCCAGGTCGGTCTGGTATTGCACGCTGCGCAGGCGCTCTTCTTCTTCCGGGTTGCTGATGAAGGCGGTTTCGACCAGCACGCTCGGGATGTCGGGCGCCTTGAGCACGGCAAAGCCTGCCTGCTCCACACGCGGCTTGTGCAGCTTGCCCACGCGGCCCACCTCGCCGAGCATGGCGCTGCCGAGTTTCAGGCTGTCCTTGATCTGCGCGGTGGTGCTCATGTCGAGCAGGGTGCGCTGCACCGTGGCGTCCTTGGCCTTGACGTTGATGCCGCCCACCAGATCGGCGGCGTTCTCCTTGTCGGCCATCCAGCGCGCGGCAGCACTGCTCGCGCCCTTGGTGCTGAGCGCGAAGATGCTCGCTCCCTGGGGGCGTGCCGTCATGAAAGCGTCGGCGTGAATGCTGATGAACAGGTCGGCCTTGACGCGCTGGGCCTTCTGCACGCGCACGTGCAGCGGGACGAAGAAGTCGGCGTCCCGCGTGAGGTAGGCGCGCATGGGGTTGCCGTTGACGCGGGTGGCATTGATGCGGTCGCGCAGGCGCAGCGCCACCTTGAGCACCACGTCTTTTTCACGCGTGCCGCCGGGGCCGATGGCTCCGGGGTCTTCGCCACCGTGGCCCGGGTCGAGGGCCACGATGATCAGGCGGTCGGTGATGCCGCCCGAAGCTGGCCGCTGGAGAGGCGCTGCTGGCGCTTTGCCGGTGTTCGCGGCGGGCGTTTTGGGCGGGGCGGGTGCTGGCTTGTCCAGCGGCATATGGCCGTTGCGCGCGAGCAGCTCGCCCAGGGGATCTTCGGTACCGGCCGGGCTGCCCAGGGCATCGGTTTCGATGCCCAGCAGGCGCGCGGCGCGAGCGCTGGCCTCGTCCAGCTCCTTCAAACGCTGGGCGATCAGCTCTTCGAGCGGATCGGGCGCGTTGACCGGGTACAGGTCGAACACCAGGCGGTGCTGGTAGGCCGCCACCGGCTGCAGGTTGAACACCTGGGGCTTGATCGGCTGCTTGAGGTCGATGTGCAGTTGCACCAGCTTGCCCTTGCGCTGCTCGACGCGGATGCCTGCGATGTTGGGGTCGTCGGGCTTGAGCTTGCCCACCAGCTCGCGCATGCCCTCCACGAGGTCGATGCCCTCAATGTCTACCGTCAGGCGCGGAGGGACGTTCACGGTGGTCTGGCGCGCCTTGAGTTCGCCATCGGACTCGATGGTCACACGCGTGTAGTCCTGCGCGGGCCAGATGCGTACCGCCACCACGCTGGCGCCACGCGCGATCTGCTGCGTGCCGAGCAGCAGCACCAGTGAGCCGGCCTGCAGCAGGGCTCGGCGGTTCGGGCCGTTTTCTCGAAGGGTCATGCCTGCAGTGTTGCCAGCAGGTGCTGGCCAGTGGGGGTGAAGGCGGTGAAGCGCACGCTGCGCACGCTATCAGCTTCGTCGCGGGATGAGGGGCTCATGGCTTCGGGCTCGATGTGAATATCGGCGTCCACGGTGGACAGCGTGTCGGCCGCGCGCTCGGGCCATTCCACCAGCTTGAGGCCGGGGCTGGCAAAAAGTTCGCGAAAACCCGCATCTTCCCATTCGCGCGGGTCGCTGAAGCGGTAAAAATCGAAGTGCCAGATGTGCAGGACTTCGCCATCGGGCATGAAGGGACAGTCGATGCTGCTGTGCGGTTCGACCACCGCGTAGGTCGGGCTCTTGATGCGCCCGCTCACGCCGAGGGCGCGCAGCAGATGGCGCACGAAGGTGGTCTTGCCCGCGCCCAGGTCGCCGTGCAGGGTGAGGGTGGCGTGGGCCAGTGCAGGGCAGGTGGCCAGACGGTTGGCGAAGGCGAGCGTGTCTTCTTCGCTGTACCAGTGAACCTTCAACTCGGGCCACAACCCGCCAGCCGCAGCACCAGACGGGGGGGCTGCCGGGGAGCGCGTTCCCGAGTCCATTTCTACAATGGGCGGAACATGAAAACCGGTTTTGATGCTGCTCAACTCGTCTCACAGATTCAGGCCTGGGGCCGGGAGCTCGCATTTTCACAAATCGGCGTGACCGGCGTGGATCTTTCTGCGGCAGAACCGGGTTTGAACGCCTGGTTGCAGGCCGGATTTCACGGTGACATGGGCTACATGGCCAGCCATGGCCTCAAGCGCGCGCGCCCGGCCGAGCTGGTGCCGGGCACCGTGAGCGTGATCACCGCGCGCATGGACTACCTGCCGCGTGACACGCCCGATGGCTGGCAGGCGATCGAGCTCGGCCGCCTGGAGCGGCCGGGCGAGGCCGTGGTTTCGCTCTACGCCCGGGGGCGCGACTACCACAAGGTCCTGCGAAACCGGCTGCAGAAACTGGCCGAGCGTATCGCCACCGAAGTGGGGCCGCTGGGCCACCGCGTGTTCACCGACTCCGCGCCCGTGCTTGAAGCCGAACTCGCCAGCCGCAGCGGCCAGGGCTGGCGCGGCAAACACACGCTGGTGCTCAACCGCGAAGGCGGCTCCATGTTTTTTCTGGGCGAGATCTATGTGGACATCGCACTGCCGCCGAGCGAACCGGTGTCGGACCATTGCGGCGCCTGCACGGCCTGCATCGAGGTCTGTCCGACGCAGGCGATCCTTGGCCCGCAGCGGCTGGACGCGCGGCGCTGCATCAGCTACCTGACCATCGAACACGCGGGGGCGATCCCCGAAGACCTGCGCCCGCTGATCGGCAACCGCATCTACGGCTGCGACGACTGCCAGCTGGTCTGCCCCTGGAACAAGTTCGCGCAGCGCAGCCCCTTGCCCGACTTTGATCCGCGTGAAGGGCTTGGCGGTTCAACGCTGATCGAACTGTTTGCGTGGACCGAAGCGGAATTCCTGCGCTGCACCGAAGGCAGCCCGATCCGGCGCATCGGGCATGAGCGCTGGTTGCGCAACATCGCGGTGGCGATGGGCAATGCGTTGTCGGCGGTGGCGGGCGTGGAGCGGAGTGCCCTGCACCAGGCCTTGGGCACCCGCAGCGAACACCCCAGCGCGCTTGTGCGCGAGCATGTGGCCTGGGCACTGGAGCAGGGCGGGCGGGAGAACGGATTGCCGGGTGGCCCGGCCGATTCCTGATCCCCTGTCCCCCGCAACCACCGATCAGACAAGGTCGCAGGGCGCGGCATCA
>JAHIQV010000009.1 GCA_018903185.1 Gammaproteobacteria bacterium
CAACTCCGGCTCCACCCAACTGGCCGGGCAGCTGGGTGAGCTGGGGCACGGCATGATCTTCGCCCAGGTGATGCCCAGCCCGTGGGAACGCAAATCCGCGCTCACCCGGGCTTACCAGGATGCCTTCAAGGCCCACAAACCGGGCAAGGCTCTCTCTTACGGCAGCCTGGAGGGCTACATGACGGCCCGGGCCCTGGTCGAAGCGCTGCAGCGTGCCGGCCCCAACCCCACCCGTGCCAGCTTCGTGGCCGGCCTGAAAAACGCCGACCTGCAGGTCGAGGGCCTGAAGGTGAGCTACCGCGATGGCGCCCACACCGGCCTGTCGCTGGTGGACCTGGCCATCGTCACCCGCCAGGGGCAGTTCCGCCACTGAAAGGCAACACCCCCCGCGCCGCTTCGCGTGCCTTGCAGGCCGAGGCATCGTCGGAGCCGATGCCTCTTCGTCCCGTCCAAGCCTGCACAGGCAGGCTTGGAGCCGCGGTCCTCAGCCCCCCTCAAGGGGGGCGGCACTGGCTGTCTGGCAAAGCCAGCCCGGCGGTGCCCCTGGGAGGCACAGTTTCATGCGTTGCGAATGGCGCTCCGGTGCCGTGAAAAACCAACGCCATTCAGCGCGCCCTCCTCTGGGCGGACCACCAGCGATACACCGGTTCGGCCAGCACCAGCACCGCCACCAGGCGGCAGACCTGAAACGCGGTCACCACCGGCACCCCGAGCTGCAGCACCTTGGCCGTGATGGCCATCTCGGCGATGCCACCGGGCGAGGTGCCCAGCACGAGGGTCGCCGGGTGCAGCCCGGTGAACCGCGCCAGCAGCCAGGCGAACGCAGCGCACAAGAGCATCATGACTCCGCTGGCCAGCGCCACCGAGGCCAGCCAGCGCGGCGCGGTGTGCACAAAAGCCGGTGTGAAACGCACGCCCAGACTGACCCCGATCACGAGCTGGGCCGCGGCCGTGAGCCAGCCCGGCAGCGCCGACAGCACCACCCCCGACAGCGTCAGCGCCATGGTCACCAGCAACGCGCCCATGAACCACGGGTTGGCGCGCCCGAACTTTCGCATGCCCAGGGCCCCCGCCAGGCTGAGCAGTGCGAGCCAGCCCAGCCCCGGCACATGCACCTCGCGAGCGCCGGGCGTGGCCAGATCCAGCCCGCTGACGCCCCAGGCCTGCATGGCAAACGGGATGCTCAGCGTCACCAGCAGCACGCGCAGGCTGTGGGCGGCTGCCACGAGGTCGGTGCGGGCGCCGTGCCGTTCGGCGATCAGGGTCATTTCCGATGCGCCGCCTATGGCGCCCGCGAAGTAGGTGGTGCCAAACAGCTGCGCAGCGCTCAGGCCCGGCAGGTGCTGCGCATGCACGCGCCGCAGCCAGACACCAAAACCCAGACCCAGGGCCAGGGCCCAGACGATGCCGAGCGCGATCGCCCACCACAGCCCGGCCACCAGCGCCCCGACCTCCGGCGTGAAGTACAACCCCAGCGCCGCCCCGATCACCCACTGCCCGGCGTTGCGAAAGGGTGTCCAGCTCGCGGTGGGCACGCCCAGCACCGAGACCAGGGACGTCACCACCAGGGGCCCGATCATCCAGGGAATGGGGGTTTGCCACCACACGCACAGACGCGCTGCGCCGTAGGCCAGCAGCAGGGTCAGGATCGGGCGCAGCCAGGCGGACGCCTGGCGGGAACGGGAAGGGGAAATCACTCGGGTATCCAGAAAAGACGCGGACCCAGGCGGGCCGGGGCCGTAGTATCCATGCATGAACTGTCGAAGCGCTGTCATGTTCGGGGCCGGTCTGGGCCTGTGGTGCGCCGTGCTGGCGGGCGAGGCAGGAGCCCCGCCGCAGCCCACACCGACCGCGGTGTCCGAGGCGGAGGACCCCGGCCAGCAGGCCGGCGCCTTGTTGACCCGCCTGATGCCCACGCCGCTGCTGCTGCTGGGCGAACAGCACGACGCCCCGGAACACCAGGCGCTGCAGCACGAGCTGGTGCAGCAGCTGGCGGCTCGCCAGCAGCTCAGCGCGCTGGTGCTGGAGATGTCGGAAGCGGGCACACACACCACCGATCTGCACAGCCAGGCCAGCGAAACCCAGGTGCGCGAGGCTTTGCGCTGGAGCGGCGATCAGGGCGGCTGGCCCTGGCCGATCTACGCGCCGGTGGTGATGGCGGCGGTGCGCGCCGGGGTTCCCGTGCTCGGTGGCAACCTGCCCCGCGCCGACATGCGCGCGGCCATGGGCAACGAGTCACTGGACCGGCTGCTGCCCACCGAAGCGCTGGAGCGCCAGCGCGTGGCGATCCGCGAGGGCCACTGCGACCTGTTGCCCACGCCACAGATAGCGCCCATGACCCGCATCCAGATCGCCCGCGACCAGACCATGGCCCGCACCGCCGCCGCCGCCATCCGGCCCGGGCAGACCGTGTTGCTGGTGGCAGGCAACGGCCATGTGCAGCGCGACCTGGGCGTGCCCGTGCACCTGCCGCCGGACCTGGCGCACCGGGTCGTGGTGGCGCTGGCCCGGCCTGCGGCCGATGCCAAGGAAGCAGCGGGGCAGACGCTGCCCGGCGCCGACGTGGTCTGGCGCAGCCCGCCGCGCGCGCCGCGGGATTAC
>JAHIQV010000101.1 GCA_018903185.1 Gammaproteobacteria bacterium
CATCGGCGTGCAGTTCCATCCCGAATTCAAGTCCACGCCGTGGGCCGGTCACCCGCTGTTCAACGCCTTCATCAAGGCCGCCGTCGAACAGCACGGCCTGCAAAAACTCAAGGCTGTGGCCTGAAACTGGAAAGCCCACCCATGAAACTCTGCGGATTCGACGTCGGTCTGGACCAGCGCTTCTTCCTGATCGCCGGTACCTGCTCGATCGAAGGGCTGCAGATGTCCATCGACGTCGCCGGTCAGCTGAAGGAGGCCTGCACCGCGCTGAGCATTCCGCTGATCTACAAAGGTTCTTTCGACAAGGCCAACCGCTCTTCGGGCACCAGCCAGCGCGGCGTCGGCCTGGAGGCGGGTCTGAAGATCCTCGATGAGGTGCGCCGCCAGCTGCAGTTGCCCATCCTGACCGACGTGCACGATGCATCGCACGTGGCCGAGGTGGCCAGCGTGGTGGACGTGCTGCAGACGCCGGCCTTCCTGTGCCGCCAGACCGATTTCATCCGCGCCGTGGCCCAGTCCGGCAAGCCGGTGAACATCAAGAAGGGCCAGTTCCTCGCCCCCTGGGACATGAAGAACGTGATCGACAAGGCCCGCGATGCCGCTCGGGAAGCCGGCCTGTCGGAAGACCGCTTTCTGGCCTGCGAACGTGGCGTGAGTTTTGGCTACAACAACCTCGTGGCCGACATGACCAGCCTGGCCGAGATGCGCAAGTCCGGCGCGCCCGTGGTCTTTGACGTGACCCACTCGGTGCAGAAACCGGGCGGACTGGGCTCGGTCAGCGGCGGTGCCCGCAAGATGGTGCCGGTGCTGGCCCGTGCGGGTGTGGCCGCCGGGGTCGCGGGCCTGTTCATGGAAACCCATCCCAAGCCCGCCGAGGCCTGGTCGGACGGCCCCAATGCCGTGCCGCTCAGGCACATGAAGGCGCTGCTCGAAACACTGGTGGCGCTCGATGCCGTCGTCAAAAAAACGCCACTGCTGGAGAACAACTTCCAATGAGCGCATACATCATTGCGGAAGTGACGGTCACCAACGAAGACCAGATGAAACGCTACCGCGAATGGAGCACGCGCGCCATGCAGGAGTTCGGCGCTGAAGTCGTGGTGCGCGGGGGCCGTGTGGAGCCGCTCGAAGGGGACTGGAACCCGCAACGGGTGGTGGTGCTCCGGTTCAAGGACCTCGCGACCGCACAGGCCTACTACCGTTCTGAAACCTATACCCATGCCCGCCAGTTGCGGGAAGGCGCGGGCTCGATCCGCATGTTTGCTGTTGAAGGCGTTTGACCGGATTCCCGTGATCTACGTCTTCATCCTGGGATTGATTGTGTTGATCTATTTTGGATTTTTTTGAAGGACCGATATGAGTGCAATCGTTGATATCGTTGGCCGCGAAGTCTTGGACAGCCGCGGCAACCCCACCGTCGAATGCGACGTGCTGCTGGAGAGCGGCGTGATGGGCCGTGCGGCCGTGCCGTCGGGCGCCTCCACCGGCAGCCGCGAAGCCATCGAGCTGCGCGACGGCGACAAGAGCCGTTACCTCGGCAAGGGCGTGCTCAAGGCCGTCGAACACATCAACACCGAAATCTCCGAAGCCGTGCTGGGCCTCGACGCGTCCGAGCAGGCCTTCCTGGACAAGACCCTGATCGACCTCGACGGTACCGACAACAAGGGTCGCCTGGGTGCCAACGCCCTGCTCGCCGTGTCCATGGCCGTGGCCCGCGCTGCCGCTGAAGAAGCCGGCCTGCCGCTGTACCGCTATTTCGGTGGCATGAGCGCGGTGCAGATGCCCGTGCCCATGATGAACGTCATCAACGGCGGCGAACACGCCAACAACAACCTCGACATCCAGGAGTTCATGATCATCCCCGTGGGGGCGCCGAGCTTCCGCGAGGCCCTGCGCTACGGCGCCGAGGTGTTCCATGCGCTGAAGAAGATCCTGCACGACCGCGGCATCAGCACGGCGGTGGGCGACGAAGGCGGTTTTGCCCCCAACGTGGACAACCACGAAGCCGCGATCCAGATGATCCTGGAAGCCATCGACAAGGCTGGTTTTGTGGCTGGCGAGCAGATCGCCCTGGGCCTGGACTGTGCCGCTTCCGAGTTCTACAAGGATGGCAAGTACCAGCTGGCCGGCGAAGGCATGAGCCTCACCGCCCAGGAATGGACCGACATGATGGCCAACTGGGTCGACAAATACCCCATCATCAGCATCGAAGACGGCATGGCCGAAGGTGACTGGGACGGCTGGAAGCTGATGACCGATCGCCTGGGCAAGAAGGTGCAAATCGTTGGCGACGACCTGTTCGTCACCAACACCAAGATTCTCAAGGAAGGCATCGACAAGGGCATCGCCAACTCGATCCTGATCAAGATCAACCAGATCGGCACGCTGACCGAAACCTTCGCCGCCATCGAGATGGCCAAGCGCGCCGGCTACACCGCCGTGATCTCGCACCGTTCGGGCGAAACCGAAGACAGCACCATCGCCGACATCGCCGTCGGCACCAACGCCGGCCAGATCAAGACCGGCTCGCTGTCGCGCTCGGACCGCATGGCCAAGTACAACCAGCTGCTGCGCATCGAAGAAGATCTGGGTGAAGTGGCCGTGTACCCGGGCCGCGCCGCGTTTTACAACTTGAAGTGATGTCTGCGGGCCTCTTGCGCCGATAGACTCCTGCCACCATGGGTTCACGCTTCATCCCCGCCCTGCTGATCACGCTGCTGCTCGTGCTGCACGCCCAGCTCTGGTTCGGCCGGGGCAGCGTGCCCACGGTGTCGGGCATGAAGCAGGAACTGGCCCGGCTGGAGCGCAGCAACCGCGAGGCCAAGCTGCGCAACGACCAGCTGGCCAGCGAGGTGCGCGACCTGCAAGAGGGCCTGGACATGGTGGAAGAGCTGGCCCGCCAGAATCTGGGCATGGTCAAGCCCAACGAGGTCTTTGTCCAGATCGCGCAGACCCGGCCCTGAGCGGCTGAGCGTCTTTCGCGCATCACAGTCACCGCACGTCGTTGAACGCCCCACCTGTGGCCACAACGATCACGCTGCTGGGTGGTGAATCCACCGGCAAGTCCGACCTGGCGCAGGCACTGTGCCGACACCTCAACGAAGGGCTCCACATCCCCACCGCACTCGTTGCCGAACAACTCCGGCACTGGTGCGAGACCATGGGTCGCGCGCCGCGCGCCGATGAACAGTCCGCTCGCGCGGCCGAGCAGACAGCGCTCATCGCGCAGGCTGCCAGCCAGCATGGTGTGGAGCTCGTGGTGGCCGATACCACCTCGCTCGTGATCGCGGCCTACAGCGAGCTGTACTTCAACGACACCTCACTGCTGCCCGCCGCCCGGGCCGAACAGCGCGGCTACGACCTGACGTTGCTGATGGGGCTGGACCTGCCCTGGGTCGCCGACGGCCTGTTTCGCGACAGCCTAGCCGTGCGCGACGCCACCGACGCGGTGCTGCGGCGCGAGCTGCAGATCGCCGGCGTGCGTTACCAGACCATCTATGGAAAGGGGCCAGCGCGTCTGCAGCAGGCCTTGAGGGCCATCGGCAAGCACCTCGGCCGGCCGCTGCTGGCCGACGATCCGGCGCTGCGTCTGGGCCGGGGCCGCTGGGTCTGTGAGAGCTGCAGCGACCCGGACTGTGAACACCGCCTGTTCAGCCAGCTGGTGACCACCGATCACACCAAAGACCCGCCACCATGATCCCGGCACAACCCTTGCCCGACTTCCGCTCTCCCGATTTCCTGCGCACGCACGTGCGCGACTGCATGGCCTTCTACCACCCGCGGGCCATCGACCCCAGCGGCGGTCTGTTCCATTTTTTCCGGGACAACGGCGAGGTCTACGACCGCCACACCCGCCACCTGGTCAGCAGCACCCGCTTCGTCGTCACCTACGCCATGGCCGTGCGCTCGGGGGCCGATGCCTCGCACCGCCAGGCACTGGCCCACGCCTTCGACTTCCTGCGCCGCGCGCACCGCGACCCCCACAGCGGTGGCTACACCTGGCTGCTGGACTGGCGCGACGGAAAAAAGACCGTGCTCGACGGCACCCAGCACGCCTACGGCCTGGCCTTCGTCCTGCTGGCGCACGCCCACGCCTTCATGGCCGGTCTGCCCGAGGCGCACGCCGGCATCGCCGAAACCTTTGAGTTGCTGGAGCAGCGTTTCTGGGAACCAGGCCACGGCCTCTACGCCGACGAGATCGGCCCCGACGGGGTGCTCAGCGACTACCGGGGCCAGAACGCCAACATGCACCTGTGTGAGGCGCTGCTGGCCGCCTTCGACGCCACCGGCGAAACCCGCTACCTGGTCCGCGCCGAGCGACTGGCCGACCACATCTGCATCCGGCAGGCGGCGCTGGCCGATGGCCTGGTGTGGGAGCACTACCGCGCCGACTGGTCGGTCGACTGGGACTACAACAGGGACGACAGGAGCAACCTCTTCCGCCCTTGGGGTTTCCAGCCCGGCCACCTGACCGAATGGGCCAAGCTGTTGCTGCTGCTCGATCAGCGCCGCCCACGCGCCGACCACCTGCCGCGCGCCCGGTTCTTCTTCGACACCGCGATGGCGAAGTCGTGGGACACGCTACACGGCGGCCTGTTCTACGGCTTCGCGCCCGACGGCAGCGTGTGCGACAGCGACAAATATTTCTGGGTCCAGGCCGAATCTGTCGCCACCGCCGCGCGCCTGGCCAGCGTCACGGGCGAAACCCGCTACTGGGCCGACTACGACCGCCTGTGGGCTTACGCCTGGCAGCATTTCGTGGACCATCAACACGGCGCCTGGTGGCGCATCCTGCGCGCCGACAACTCAAAAATCAGCGACGAAAAAAGCCCTGCGGGCAAGGTGGACTACCACACCATGGGGGCGTGCTACGACGTCCTCGACACACTGGGCCAGGGCGCGCGGCGGCTGCGCGCGACGACCTGACCCCGCCGCCGTTCACTGGAGATGGGGTGTGGCGGGCGGCTGCGCGTGCGGCTGCAGAAACACCTGCGCCGCATCCACCGGGTCAAACCGGTACATCGCACCGCAGAAGTCGCAGCCCACCTCCACCTGACCCTGCTCGGTGATGATCGATTCGATCTCGTCGCGCCCCAGGCTGCGCAGCATGCTGCTCACGCGCTCGCGCGAGCAGGTGCAGGCAAAACGCGGGCCTTCCTCGCCCGCCAGGGGCTCGAAGCGGCGCAGGTCTTCTTCCCAGAACAGGCGGTGCAGGATCGTCTCGGCGTCCAGCTCCAGCAGCTCCTCACGCTTGAGGCTGGCGGCCAGGATGGCAATGCGGTTGTAGTCCTCGTTCCGGCCGATCTGGTCTTCGTCGCTGGCCACCGCGCCCGCACCGGCCAGGTTGGCCTCGCCCTGCAGCGGCAGGCGCTGGATCAGCAGGCCCGCCGCCACCTTGTCATTCGCGGCCAACACCAGGCGTGTGTCGAGTTGCTCGCTCTGCAGCATGTAGTGTTCGATCACTTCGCTGAGCTTTTCCAGCTTCTCGTGGCGGTCACCAAACAGCGGCACCACGCCCTGGTAAGGCTGCTGGCCCGGCTGGCGGTCTTTCGGGTCGAGCGTGATCGCGCAGCGCCCCTGGTTGTTCACGTTGACCATGTGCGAGAGCGGCGCATCGGCCGCCACCTCGCCCAACACCGTGGCCGTGGCGCGCAGGCTCAGGTCGGGCTGCACCTCGGCCACGGCGAGCTTCACCGGGCCGTCGCCCATGATCTGCATCACCAGCGCACCGTTGAACTTGATATTGGCCTGCATCAGCGTGGCCGCGGCCGTCATCTCGCCCAGCAGTTCCTGCACCGCCGCGGGATAGCCGCCCGCCTGTTCGCGCCGGTGCAGGATGTCGGTCCAGGCATCGGTCAGGCGCACCAGCATGCCGCGCACCGGCAGGCCTTCAAACATGAATTTGTGGAGTTCGGACAAGGGGTTCTTTCGATTCGGTCAACGCTGGCAGATCGGGGTCAACCGATCTTTTTCAAGCCGCGCCTGAAGCGCTCCGCGTTCTCGACATAGTGTTTCGCGCTCTGGCGCAAGCCTTCGATCTGCTCGGGTGTGAGCTGGCGCACCACCTTGGCGGGGCTGCCGATGATCATGGAGCCATCGGGAAATTCTTTGCCCTCGGTCACCAGCGCGCCCGCGCCCACCAGGCAGTTCCTGCCGATCTTCGCGCCGTTGAGCACGATGGCACCGATGCCGATCAGCGATTCGTCGCCGACGGTGCAGCCGTGCAGCATCACCTGATGGCCCACGGTGACATGGGCGCCGATGGTCAAGGGCAACCCGTCGTCGGCGTGCAGCACGCTGCCGTCCTGGATGTTGCTGCCGGTGCCGATGGTGATGGTGGCCGTGTCGCCGCGCACCGTGGTGCCGAACCACACGCTCGCGTGCTCGCCCAGGCTCACATCCCCGATCACCAACGCGTTCTCGGCCACCCAGGCCGAATCGGCCACGCGCGGCGCCACGCCATCGAGTTCATAAATCGCCATGCCGGGTGTCTCCAATCCTGGTTGTTGTTGCGGGGCCCAGGGGGCCACACGCGAAACCTAGAATTGTAGGGATGCAGCGCCCCGATGACCGCCCCCCTTCCGACATGCCCGGCACCAGCCTGAGGGAACGCGCCTTGCACACGCTCTGCATCCCCGACCCGGGCCACAAGGCCCGCGCGGCTCTGGCGCTGTGGGCCGCCCTGGGTGCGTGCGCCGATGCGGATCGATGCCTCGACGCCCTGCGCCCCAACGACCCCCTGAACCCCGTGCCCGGCGCTCCCCTGCCGGGTCGACCGGACCGACCCGCCCTGGTGCCACCCGTGGACGTGCCGCACCGTTCGCCCTTCACCGCCGAGGGCCTGGCGGCGCTGTTGCACGCGGTGTGCCACATCGAATTCAACGCCATCAACCTGGCGCTCGATGCGGTCTGGCGCTTCGCCGGCATGCCCGTCGACTTCTACCGCGACTGGCTGCGCGTGGCCGCGGAAGAGGCCACCCACTTCGGCCTGCTGCACACGCACCTGCAAAGCCTGGGCTTCCACTACGGCGACTTCCCCGCGCACGATGGCCTGTGGGAAATGTGCGTGAAGACACAGCACGACATCACCGCGCGCATGGCGCTGGTGCCGCGCACGCTCGAAGCGCGCGGGCTCGACGCCACCCCGCTGATCCAGGCCCGGCTGCGCAAGGTCAACACCCCCGCAGCCCTGCGCACCGTCGATATCCTCGACGTGATCCTGCGCGACGAGATCGGCCATGTCGCCATCGGCAACCGCTGGTACGGCTGGCTCTGCGCGCAGCAGGGCCTGGACCTGCTGGCGCACTACCGCCTGCTGGCCCGCACGCACAGCGCCCCGCGCCTGAGGCCGCCGTTCAACGACGCGGCCCGGCGCGAGGCCGGCTTCAGCCAGCAGGAACTTGACGACCTGCATGGCGCCTGAGACCGCGGACCGTTCCGGCCCGACAACCCCGGTGCGGTCGCTGCCATCGGGCAAAAACCGATAATCGGGGATGACCACTGTTTCCCCCATCGCTTCCGCCGCCGATTTCAGCCAGTTACCGCTCTCGCCAGCCATGCTGGCCAACCTGCAGCAGCTCGGCTACCTGAGCATGACGGCCATCCAGGCCGCCAGCCTGCCGGCCGCCCTGCTCGGCAAAGACATCATTGCCCAGGCCAAGACCGGCAGCGGCAAGACCGCCGCCTTCGCGCTGACCCTGCTGGCCAACCTGAACCCGCGCCGCTTCGCGGTGCAGACCCTGGTGCTCTGCCCCACCCGCGAGCTGGCCGACCAGGTGACCACCGAAATCCGCCGCCTGGCGCGCGCCGAAGACAACATCAAGGTCGTCACGCTCTGCGGCGGCGTGCCGCTGCGCGGCCAGCTGGCCACGCTGGAACATGGCGCGCACATCGTGGTGGGTACGCCCGGCCGCCTCATGGACCACCTGGAACGCGGCAGCCTGCAGCTGGAGGCCATGAACACCCTGGTGCTCGACGAGGCCGACCGCATGCTCGACATGGGTTTTTTCGATGACATCGTCAAGGTCGCGCGCCAGTGTCCGAAAGAGCGCCAGACGCTGCTGTTCTCCGCCACCTACCCGGAAGGCATCGCCAAGCTGGCCGCGCAGTTCATGCGCGATCCCGTCACGGTGACCGTGGAAGCGCAGCACGCCGGTGGCCAGATTGAACAGCGCTGGTACCAGGTGAAAGACAACGAGCGCCTGCACGCGGTGAGCCAGCTCCTGCTGCACTTCCGCCCGGCCAGCACGCTCGCGTTCTGCAACACCAAGGCGCAATGCCGCGATCTCGTGGCCGTGCTGCAGGCGCAAGGCATGAGCGCGCTGGCGCTCTTCGGTGAACTGGAGCAGCGCGAGCGTGACCAGGTGCTGGTGCGCTTTGCCAACAAGAGTTGCTCGGTGCTGGTGGCCACCGACGTGGCCGCACGCGGGCTCGACATCGCGAGCCTGGCGGCCGTGATCAACGTGGACGTGACGCCCGACGCGGAGGTGCACATCCACCGCATCGGCCGCACCGGCCGAGCCGGCGAAAGCGGCCTGGCGCTGAACCTGGCCAGCATGAACGAGATGGGCAGCGTGGGCAAGATCGAGCAGCTGCAGGGCCGCGAATCCGAGTGGCACGAACTGGCCGAACTGGTTCCCACCGGCAAAGGCCCGCTCATGCCACCGATGGTGACGCTGCACATCCAGGGCGGTCGCAAGGAAAAGATCCGCCCCGGCGACGTGCTGGGCGCGCTCACCGCCGACCTCGGCTACACACGCGAACAGGTCGGCAAGATCAACGTCAACGACTGGTCCACCTACGTCGCGGTGGACCGCGCCATCGCCGAGCAGGTCGCCAGCCGATTGAACGATGGCCGCATCAAGGGCAAAAGCGTGAAGGTGCGGGTGCTGGCCGATTGATGCCGCCGGACCGCCGCCTGCCGACCCCCCAGAACTCCCCGAAAATAGACCCATGAACGACACGAACACCCAACCGGCCCAACCCGCCCTGCCCGACCGCCTCTCCATCGACCCACGCAGCCCGCACCACGTGGCCGCCGTGTTCGAACACGACATCGGCATCCGCTTCAATCACAAGGAGCGCTTCGACGTGGCCGAATACTGCATCAGCGAAGGCTGGGTCAAAGTGCCCTCCAGCAAGACGGTGGACCGCAAAGGGCAGCCCCTGCTGATCCAGCTCAAGGGCCAGGTCGAGGTGTTCTACAAGTAGACCGCCATGTACCGCCGCGTCTTGCTGACCGCCTGGATACCGCTGCTGCCCTGGATCGGCGCGGCACGGGCACAGGCTGCGCCTTCACCGGACGCGGCGCCCGCCTCGCCGCCCCGCCTGAACGTGCCGCTCGATGTGCTGCAGAACGAGGTGGGCAAACGTTTCCCGCTGCGTTACCCCGTGGCCGGGCTGGTGAACCTGGACCTGGCGGTGCCGCAACTGGGCTTGCTGCCGGCCTCGAACCGGCTGCGCGCCGAGATGGCGGTGAACGCGGCCGGCCCGATCCTGCAGCGCAACCAGCCGGGCACGTTCACCGTCGATTTCGCACTGCGCTACGAGCACAGCGATCGAACGCTGCG
>JAHIQV010000010.1 GCA_018903185.1 Gammaproteobacteria bacterium
CGAGGCCGTGGCCGAAGCCCTGCTGTTCGCCAGCAAGGCGGGCGCCGACCCGGCCAAGGTGCGCCAGGCGCTGATGGGCGGCTTCGCGGCCAGCCGCATCCTGGAGGTGCACGGCGAACGCATGATCCAGCGCACGTTCAACCCGGGTTTCCGCATCGAGCTGCACCAGAAAGACCTGAACCTCGCGCTGGAAGGCGCCAAGGCGCTGGGCCTCAGCCTGCCGCACACCGCCAGCGCGGCGCAGCTCATGAACAGCTGCGTCGCCCTGGGCGGCGCGGCCTGGGACCACTCGGGCCTGGTGCGCGCGCTGGAAGCGGCGGCCAACTTCCAGATCGCCGGCAACTGAAGCCACAGACCGGCGCCGAGCGCCCGGAACCCGGCGACCCCCACCTTCCAACGGAGACACCCATGGACCTGCCCGTCAACCATTTCAAGCACGCGATCCACGCCGGCACCAAGCAGATCGGCCTGTGGTCGCACCTGTGCAGCCACCTGAGCACCGAGATCCTGGCCGACAGCGGCTTCGACTGGCTGCTGCTGGACATGGAGCACTCGCCCAACGAACTGCCCGAGCTGCTGTCGCAACTGCAGGCCATGAAGGGCACGAAGGCCTCGGCCATCGTGCGCCCGCCGTGGAACGACATGGTGGTCTTCAAGCGCCTGCTCGACATCGGCGTGATGACCCTGCTGGTGCCCTATGTGCAGACCGAAGAAGAGGCGCGCAACGCCGTGGCCTACACGCGCTACCCGCCGCACGGTGTGCGCGGTTTCGCGGGCGCACCGCGCGCCAGTGGCTACGGCCGCGTGAAGGACTATGCGCACCGCTGTGGCGAAGAAATCTGCGTGCTGGTGCAGGTGGAAACCGTGCTGGGCCTGCAGAACCTGGAAGCCATCGCCAACGTGGACGGTATCGACGGTGTCTTCATCGGCCCCGGCGATCTCTCGGCCGCGCTCGGCCATCTGGGCAACCCCAAACACCCCGAGGTGCTCGCCGCCATCGACGACGCCATCGCCCGCATCCGCGCCTGCGGCAAGGCCCCGGGCATCCTGACCGGCGACGAGACCCTGGCGCGCCATTACGTGCAACAGGGTTGCCTGTTCGTCGCTGTGGGCGCCGACCAGAATCTGTTGCGCGACAGCGCGCAGGCCTTGGCTGGCCGTTTCAAAAGCTGATTTTTCTTCGGAGCCCCCACCATGCTTGCCCAGCCCGCAACCCCACTGAAGTTCAACCGCCTCCTGCTCACCGGTGCCGCCGGCAACCTGGGCCGCGAGCTGCGCCCGCGCCTCAAGGCCTATTGCGAGGTCTTGCGCCTGAGCCACCGCAGCGACCTCGGCGCCCCGGGTGCGGGCGAAGAGACCTTCACCGCCGACCTCGCCGACAAGGACCGCGTGCACGCCATGCTGGCGGACGTGGACGCCGTGGTGCACATGGGCGGGGTCTCCACCGAGCAGCCCTGGGAACCCATCCTCGCCGGCAACATCGTCGGTATGGTCAACCTCTACGAAGCCGCGCGCCAGCACGGCACGAAGCGCATCGTCTTCGCCAGCTCCAACCACGTCACCGGCTTCTACCGGCAGGACGAAGTCATCACGCCCAGAGCTGCGCCCAGACCCGACGGCTTCTACGGCCTTTCCAAGGCTTTCGGTGAAGACCTGGCCCAGCTCTACTGGGACCGCTGGGGCATCGAGACCGTGAGCGTGCGCATCGGCTCGTCGTTCAGCGAGCCGCGCGACCGCCGCATGCTCGCCACCTACCTGAGCTATGACGACCTGGAGCGCCTGATCGTGGCCGCGCTCACCGCGCCCATCGTCGGCCACAGCATCATCTATGGCGTGTCCGACAACCAGACCAGCTGGTGGGACAACACGCCCGCGAAACACATCGGCTACCGCCCGCAGGACAGCTCCGACGGGTTCCGACCGGCGGTGGAAGCGCGCCAGCCGGCCATCGACCGCCACGACCCGGCCGCGCTGTACCAGGGCGGTGCCTTCGTGAAGGCCGCGCCGCACGGATGACGGCCCGCGACAGTGCCCGGCCCACGGGCGCTTCTTCCGCGCACGCCCCCGGAGCCGCGTTCTTCCGCCGCCCGCGCAATCTGGTGGGGCTCGCCACGCTGTGTTGCCTGCTCTGGGGCAGCGCCTACCCAGCCATCAAGGGTGGCTATGCGCTGCTCGGCATTGCCCGCAGCGACACGGCGGCGCAGCTGGCCTTTGCGGGCTGGCGCTTCCTGCTCGCGGGTGGTCTGCTGCTGGTGATCGCGCGCCTGATGGGCAAGCCGGTGTGGGCGCTGTCCACGGGGCAATGGCGCCAGGTGGCGTTGCTCGGGCTGGCGCAGACCTCGCTGCAATACGTGTTCTTCTACGTCGGGCTGGCCCACACCACCGGCGTGAAGGGCTCCATCCTCAACGCCACCGGCACCTTCTTCAGCGTGCTGCTGGCGCACTTCATCTACGCCAACGACCGGCTGCGCCGCCGCAAGGCGCTCGGTTGTGCGGTCGGTTTTGTCGGTGTGATGGTGGTGAACCTGCGCGGCGTTCAAGGGCTGGACGCGAGCTTCACCCTGCTGGGCG
>JAHIQV010000102.1 GCA_018903185.1 Gammaproteobacteria bacterium
GAGTCGAAGGAACGAGAAAACTCGCACACTATGTTGCTGAAGGACCTCCGTTGACTGGCGTCATCCTTCATCTGCTCAAACGCCACGTGGTCCTCGACAAGTTCTCGATTGGCCCGGTACTCTGCTTGCTCTTCTGGGTCTAGCGGAACATCGACGGTGCCAAGGGAAATGAGTCTTTCGGCGCGAATGTGGCACTCGGTGAAGATCGCGCCTGTGCGGTAGTCCCGCAGAATCACAAGCTCGTGCCCCTCAAGAGGTTCACTCTCGTTGGCGAAGTCTTCGATCAACGCCAACTCATCAGCGTCGAGATTCTGGCCGGTATGGTTTTTAACTGCAGAGCTCATGCTTGGGTCCATAGGTGATCTGCTTCGAAGCATAGAACAATTCAAGTTCTCATCTGGAGTGGGTCGAGACCGCCCAGTCCTTTTCACACCGCGGGCAACCCCAAAAGCTTGCCAACGCAGGCCCGCACAAGGATCACAAGAAGAGACAAGCTACACTCGCTATTCCATTTCGGTATAGCGAGTCCCCGCCGTCGTTTCCCGCTCCGATCCGAGGTCACCATGCCACTGCCCGTCCGCCATCTCACCGCCCTGCTCTTCGCCGCGTTCGCGCACAGCGCCGCCCAGGCCGCCGAAGCCCAGGTGGCCGTCGCGGCCAATTTCGCCGAGCCGATCAAGGCCATCGCCGCCGTGCTGGAGAAGACTACGGGCCACACGCTGAAGATCACGCTGGGCTCGACCGGCAAGTTGTATGCGCAGATCAAGAACGGGGCCCCGTTTGACATGCTGCTGGCGGCGGATGCCAAGACGCCCGAGGCTCTGGAGAAGGCCGGCTTGACGCAGCCGGGCAGCCGCTTCACCTACGCCACCGGCAAGCTGGTGCTGTGGTCGGCCAAGGCGGGCCGGGTGGATGACCAGGGGGCCGTGCTCAAGGCGGCTGATCTGGGCAAGGTGGCCTTTGCTGCGCCCAAGGTGGCGCCGTATGGCGCGGCCGCGGTGGAGGCCATGGACAAGCTGGGCCTGAGCGCGGCGCTGGCGCCGAAGCTGGTGCAGGGCGAGAGCATTGGCCAGGCCTTCAACTTCGTCTACACCGGCAATGCGGACGTGGGCTTTGTCGCCCTGTCGCAGGTGCTCGCGGGCGGCCAGCTCAGGAGCGGCTCGGTGTGGGTGCTGCCATCCACGCTGTACAGCCCGATCCGGCAAGACGCGGTGGTGCTCCAGCGCGGGGCGGGCAACGAGGCGGCGCAGGCGCTGGTGAAGCTGTTGCAGAGCCCGAACGTCAAAGACCTGATCCGTTCCTACGGCTACGGGCTCTGAACGCGGCCGCCCCATGCTGCTGACCGCATCCGACCTGCAAGCGATCTGGCTCACCCTGAAGGTGGCCACGCTGACCACGGTGATCCTGGCCGTGATCGGCACGCCGCTGGCCTGGTGGCTGGCGCGCACGCGCTCGTGGCTCAAGACGCCAGTGGCCACGGTGGTGGCGCTGCCCATCGTGTTGCCGCCTTCGGTGCTGGGCTTTTATCTGCTGGTGCTGATGGGGCCGAACGGCCCGGTGGGGCAGTGGACGCAGGCGCTGGGCCTGGGCACCCTGCCCTTCACCTTCACCGGCCTGGTGGTGGCCTCGGTGTTTTACTCGCTGCCCTTCATGGTGCAGCCGGTGCACAACGCCATGGAAGCCATGGGCAGCCGCCCGCTGGAGGTGGCGGCCAGCCTGCGCGCCTCGCCGCTGGACACGTTCTTCAACGTGGTGCTGCCGCTGTGCAAACCGGGCCTGATCACGGGCGGCATCATGAGTTTTGCGCACACGGTGGGCGAGTTCGGCGTGGTGCTGATGGTGGGCGGCAACATCCCGGGCGTGACACGCGTGGTCTCGGTGCAGATCTACGACCACGTGGAAGCGCTGGAGTATGGCGATGCGCACCGGCTTGCCGCGGTGATGCTGGGCTTTTCTTTCGTCTGCCTGCTGGCGCTGCACCTTTACAACCAGCGCGGCCGAAGGGGCGCTGCATGACGGCCGGAACCGCTTCAGCCACCGGGTTGCAACTGCAGGCGCGGCTGGACCGTCCGGGTTTTGTGCTCGATGTGGACATGGCCCTGCCGGGCAAGGGCCTGACCGCGCTGCTCGGCCCGTCGGGCTCGGGCAAGACGACCTGCCTGCGCGTGCTGGCCGGGCTGGAGCCGAACGCACGCGGTGTCGTTCAGGTGCTGGGCGAAGCCTGGCAGGACAGCGCGCGCGGCGTGTGCCTGCCGGTGCACCGGCGCCCGCTGGGGTATGTGTTCCAGGAGGCCAGCCTGTTCGACCACCTGAGCGTGCAAGACAACATCCGCTTCGGTTTCCAGCGCACGCCGCCCGCGCAGCGCCGCCACGGCTGGGACCATGGCCTGGAGCTGCTGGGCATCGGCCACCTGCTGCGGCGCATGCCGCACGAGCTCTCGGGCGGCGAGCGCCAGCGCGTGGCCATGGCGCGCGCACTGGCCACCAGCCCGCGCGTGCTGCTGATGGACGAGCCGCTGGCCGCGCTGGACGCGGCGCGCAAGGCCGAGATCCTGCCCTGGCTGGAACAGTTGCACGAGCGGCTGGACATCCCGGTGGTCTACGTGACGCACTCGACCGACGAGGTGGCGCGCCTGGCCGACCACGTGGTGCTGCTGGAGCAAGGCCGGGTGCTGGCGCAAGGGCCGGTGCTGGAGCTGATGACCCGTGCCGACTTGCCGCTGGCCCACGGCGACAGCGCGGGCGCGCTGGTGGAGGCCGTCACCTGCGGCCTGCAAAGCGACAGCGACCTGTGCGAACTGCGCTTTGACGGCGGCACGCTGCTGCTGCCGCAAACCCGCGCCACACCGTTGCCGGACCGCACGCCGGTGCGCGTGCGCATCCAGGCGCGCGACGTGAGCCTGTCGCTGGTGTTGCCCGAGCAGACCAGCGTGCTCAACTGCCTGCCGGCCACCGTGGTCGACGTGAGCGAGGACGGCCCGGGTCAGGTGCTGGTGGGCCTGCGCCTGGGGCAGGACACGCGCCTGCTCTCGCGCATCAGCCGGCTTTCTTGTGAACGGCTGGGCATCGCGCCCGGCATGGCGGTGTATGCGCAGATCAAGGGCGTGGCGATGGTGCGGTGATCACTTCGTCGCGTTCGGGAAGAACAGCTGCTCGCCACCAATCTTGTAGCCGGCAATCGCGGCCTGACCGGCCGGGCCGGTGACCCAGTCCACGAACTTCTGGCCTTCGGCGGTTTTCACCTGCGGGTGCTTGGTGGCACTCACCAGCATGACGCCATACTGGTTGAACAGGCGCTTGTCGCCCTCGACCAGCACCGTCAGGTCGGCGCGGTTCTTGAAGTTGAGCCAGGTGCCACGGTCGGCCAGCACGTAGGCGCCGCTGCTGGCGCCGATGTTCAGCGCCGGACCCATGCCGCAGCCACATTCCTTGTAGCCGCTGCCCTTGTTGGCGTCGGTGTCGGTCATCTTCCAGAAGCGCAGCTCGGCCGCGTGCGTGCCGCTCTTGTCACCGCGCGAGATGAAGGGCGCGTTGGCCGCGGCCACCTTCTTGAGCGCGGCCACGATGTCGCTGCCCTTGGTGCCCGCCGGGTCGGCCTTGGGGCCGATCAGCACGAAGTCGTTGTACATGACTTCCTGGCGCTTGGCGGCAAAACCGTCGGCGACGAACTTCTCTTCGGCCACCTTGTCGTGCACGAACAGCACGTCGGCATCGCCCCGGCGTGCCATGTCGATCGCCTGGCCGGTGCCCAGCGCCACGACCTTCACGTCGATGCCGCTGGCCTTCTTGAACTCGGGCAGCAGGTAGCTGAACAGGCCCGACTGTTCGGTGGACGTGGTGGACGCCACGACGATGCTGCTTTGCGCGAACGCGGCGGTGCTGGCCAGCAGGCCGGCGGTGACGAAGCCGGCCGCGGCCAGCAGTTGCACGAGGGTGCGACGGGAAGAGATGGAAATTTTCATGCGGTTTCTCCTTTGACGAACAGGTGGGCTTGGGGGCATTGCGCCTCCAGGAAGGTGTGGTTGAAAAAGTGGTTCACGGGCAGGTCGGCCAGGATCAGCCCTTGTTCGAGGTAGACCACGCGGGTGGCCAGGCGCTTGACCTGGCCGAGGTTGTGGCTGGCGAACACCAGCGTGGGTGGCAGGCGGCCGGGCGCGGGCGCTTCGTCGCCGAAGTCGGCAATCAGCGCCTCCACGTCGCGCTTGGCGTGCGGGTCGAGGCTGGCGGTGGGTTCGTCGAGCAGCCACACATCGGGCTGCAGCGCCCAGGCGCGCGCCAGCGCCACGCGCTGCTGCTGACCGCCCGAGAGGGCGCGGCCGTTGCGGTCGGCCAGGTGCACGAGTTCGACACGCACGAGCGCCTGCTGCGCACGGCTGCGCGTCTGCGCCCAGGGCACGCCGCTGAGCCACAGGCCCAGCTGCAGGTTGCGCCGCACCGACATGCGCAGCATGTGAGGCCGCTGGAACAGCATGGCGATGCGCGAGGCCAGTGGCACCCGACGCTGCCCCGAAGCGATGGGC
>JAHIQV010000011.1 GCA_018903185.1 Gammaproteobacteria bacterium
ACGGTCTCGGCCTGGGTGTGGGCCGCGAGCACGGCGTCCACGGCGACCTGGTGGAACTGCTTGGGCAGCTCGCCCTTCATGCGGCGGGTGAATTCCTTGGCCAGCTCGGGGAAGGCCGCCTTGTAGGCGGCGAACTGCGCGTTCCAGGCGGCCTCGGCGGTCTTGCCGGCGGCCTTGGCGTCCCAGGCGGCATACACGTCTTTCGGGACCGCGAACGGCGCATGGGGCCAGCCCAGGGCTTCGCGGGTGAGCTTGATCTCTTCGGCACCCAGCGGCTCGCCGTGGGCCTTGGCGGTGTTGGCGCGGTTCGGGCTGCCCTTGCCGATGCTGGTCTTGCAGCAGATCAGCGTGGGCTTGTCGGCGCTGTTCTTGGCGGCGGCGATGGCTTTGTCCACGGCGTCGGCGTCGTGGCCGTCGACCGCGCGGATCACGTTCCAGCCGCAGGCTTCAAAACGCTTGGGCGTGTCGTCGATGAACCAGGGCGCGACCTGGCCGTCGATGGAGATGCCGTTGTCGTCGTACAGGGCGACCAGCTTGTTGAGCTTCCAGGCGCCGGCCAGCGCGATGGCTTCGTGGCTGATGCCTTCCATCAGGCAACCGTCGCCCAGGAAGACATAGGTGTGATGGTCCACGATGGCGTGGCCTTCGCGGTTGAACTCGGCGGCCAGCAGCTTCTCGGCCAGCGCCATGCCCACCGCGTTGGTGAGGCCCTGGCCCAGCGGGCCGGTGGTGGTTTCGACGCCCGGCGTGTGGCCGACTTCGGGGTGGCCGGCGGTCTTGCTGCCGAGCTGGCGGAAGTTCTTGAGTTCGCCGATGGGCAGCTTGTAGCCGGTCAGGTGCAGCAGCGCGTAGATCAGCATGGAGCCGTGGCCGTTGGACAGCACGAAGCGGTCGCGGTTGGCCCAGGCGGGGTTGGTGGGGTTGTGGCGCAGGTGGCGGCCCCACAGCGCAACGGCCATGTCGGCCATGCCCATGGGTGCGCCGGGGTGGCCCGAGTTGGCGGCCTGCACCGCGTCCATGGCGAGCGCACGGATCGCGTTGGCCTGGGTCTGGGGCGACACGCCGGGGATGGCGGCGGGGGCGGGGCTGGTGGGGGTGTTGGCGGCTTCGAGCATGGGGGGAACCGGAGGGTGGGGGATGGCGGCGCAAGAGCGCCAAACCCGGGATTTTATCGGGCCGCCCCGGCCGCTCGTGAATAATGAGGACGTGACCCCGACCCACACCACCGCGAAGGCCCCTGTTCCCGCCATGATCCTGGCCGCCGGACGCGGCATGCGCATGCGCCCGCTGACCGACGCGACGCCCAAGCCTTTGCTGCTGGTGCAAGGCCAGCCGCTGATGCAGTGGCCGATGGAAGCCTTGTACCAGGGCGGTTTCTCCCGCCTGGTGGTCAACACCGCCTGGCTGGGTGAGCAGATCGAGCAGCGGTTCGCCGACTGGCCACAACAGCACCCGGGCGCGCAGATCGTGTTTTCGCACGAGGGCCAGGACTTCGGCTATGCGCTCGAAACCGCGGGTGGCATCTCGCGCGCGCTGCCCCTGCTGGGCGAGGTGTTCTGGGTGCTGGCGGGCGACGTGTACGTGCCCGGCTTTTCCTTCACGCAGGCCCGGGTGGACCGCTTCGCCGCCAGCGGCCTGCTGGCGCACCTCTGGCTGGTGCCGAACCCGGCGCACAACCCCGGTGGCGACTTCGGCCTGAGCGCCGGGGGCCTGGCGCTCAACCAGGCCGACCTGAAACACACCTACAGCACCATCGGCCTGTACCGCCGCGCCCTGTTCGAAGCCCCTTGGTGCGACACCATCCCCGGCAACCCGCAGGGCACGGCAGCTGCGCTGGCACCGCTGCTGCGCAAAGCCATGGACGCGGGGCTGGTCAGCGCCGAGCTCTACACCGGCCCCTGGACCGATGTGGGCACGCCCGAACGTTTGAAAGAACTGGGCTGAAAGAATCAACTCTCCCCGGGGCGCCGCAGGCGGCCCGGCGAAGCCGGTTCCGCGGGTGCCTGGGGTGGTGTCGCGCGCCAGGCTTGTGCCCTGCGGGGTCGCTCCAAAACGCCGACAATGGCGCGCATGGACGCACACACCTCTCACGCCCTCTACGCCGAACGCCGCGCCCGCGTGGCCGCCCAGCTGGGCCCCGGCGGCATCGCCATCGTGCCGACCGCGCTGGAGCGCCAGCGCAACCGCGACAGCGACTTCCTGTTCCGCCACGACAGCTACTTCTATTACCTGACCGGGTTCTCCGAACCCAACGCCTGGCTGGTGATCACCGCCGAGGGCGAAACCACGCTGTTCTGCCAGCCCAAGGACCTGGAGCGCGAAATCTGGGACGGCATACGCCTGGGCCCCGAGGCTGCGCCCGAGCACCTGGGCGTGAGCGCGGCCTTTTCCGTGGCCGAGCTCGACCAGCGCCTGCCCCGGCTGCTGGAGAACCGCCACACGGTGTGGTTCCCCTTCGCCACGCACAAGGGCCTCGAAGGCCGGATCGACGGCTGGCTGCAGTCGGTGCGCGCGCGGGTGCGTTTTGGCGCGCTGTGCCCCGAGTCGCAGCGCGACCTGTGCGGCGTGCTCG
>JAHIQV010000103.1 GCA_018903185.1 Gammaproteobacteria bacterium
CACATCGTTGTGCCGGAACGGATGGGTTGGTGCACCGGCCCGCCGTGCGCCTTCCCACAGTGAGGTGTGCGCCAGCATGTCGATATAGACCGGCGTCTGCTCGTCGGCGATGCACTGGAGCAGGCCCACGTTGGCCGCATATCCCGATTGGCACAGCACCCCGTCGTCCTTGCCGATCCACGCTGCCATCTTCTTTTCGAACGCGCGCACGGGATGGCTCTCCAGCAGGAACGACCCGGACTGAATGACGAAGTCCCCATCCTGGCGGATCGCTGCCATTTGCGCGCTGACGATGGCCGGGTGGCCCGTCACGCTCAGGTAGTCGTTGCCGTTCAGGCGAACCGCATCGGAACCCGGGTCGCGTCCGTGCACCAGTGATCGGCCGCCCCATTGGTGGTTCCAGCGCTGAATGAAGTCGCGCTCGATGCGATCGCAGAGGTGGGCCGCAAAAGCCGGATTGACGGCCGTTTTGCTGCGGGTGAGTTCGAGCATTTCCATGGAGATCTCCTGTCAGACAAGGAAATCCCATTGAAAAAAGAAATGCGTGACAGCCCGCACACCCCCTGTCAGGCTTGACAGGTCTTGTTACACTTTTTTCTCAAGTTTGATGTAATCGGACCGACAAGCGGCATGTTCAGACCACCGTCACGCCCGTACAGGGGCCTTGCAGCGCACGGTGTCAGTTCTGCCGCCAGGGCAGGCCGTGGTGACGCCAACCGCCCTTGAGCCCCCGGTGGGCGTGGGCATCCGGATCACCCTCGAAGCCTTCCAGGATGTTGTAGGCCTCTAGGCCCAGTTCGGTCGCTCGCTTGGCCGCCGCGATCGAACGCACGCCGCTGCGGCACAGCAGTACCAGCTTCTGTCCCTCAGAAGCTGCCTGCCGGATGCGCTCGTCAAACTCCGGATTCATGGCCATGCCGGGCCACTGCTTCCAGGCCACCGGCACCGCGCCCGGCACGAAACCGACCCATTCGCGCTCGGCGTCGCTGCGCACGTCCACCAGCACCGCCTCACCCGCCTGCACCCACCGCCATGCCAGCTGGGGCGAGACATCGCCCGCATAGGTGCCCTGGTGCGCTGCCGCCACCGGGCGCGGATGCAGCAGCCAGGCGCCATCAACATCGTGGCGCAGGCCCGAGCTGAGGTTGGCCGGCACGGCCTCGTCGATGCGCCGCGGCTTGGGCAACTGCAACGATTCCATGATCGCGACGAACTCGGCCTCGCTCTTGCCCGCCACGCGGGCATTGCTGTTCTTTTCCTGACCGATCGTGGAATGCGTGCGGCCCTGGTAGTCGTGACCGGGCCAGACGGTGGTGGCATCGGGCAATGCAAACAGCACCTCGGTCAGGCTGCGGTACAGCTCGCTCGCGCTGCCGGACTGGAAGTCGGTGCGACCGCAACCATTGATGAGCAGGGTGTCGCCGGTGAAGACGTGGTCGCGCCAGACATAGCTCATGCTGCCCGCCGTGTGACCCGGGGTGTGCAGGGCCTGCAAAGTCTCCCCGCCAAACGGCAGCGTGTCGCCGTGCTGCAGCTGGATGCCCGCGGTGCCGATGCCGCAGCCCTGCGGGGCGGCCGTGCGGGCACCGGCGAGTTCGGCCAGCTGGCCGGCACTGGTGATGTGGTCGGCGTGGGCGTGGGTTTCCACGGTCCAGACCAGCTTCAGGCCGTACTCGCGCAGGATGGCCAGGTCGCGCTCGATCTGGTCGTCCACCGGGTCGATGATGAGCGCGTCGCGCGTCAACTGATCAAACAGCACATAGGTGAAAGTGCTGGAAGCGGGGTCAAACAGCTGGATCGGTTTCATGGTGAAGCTCCTGGGGCGCTGCCCCTGCAAGGTCAGGAAAAACGCGCCAGCATATCGGCGACGTCGTCCGCCGGCAGGTCACCCTGGGCAATGACACAGCCGACCATGGTGAAAAAGGTCTTGTCCAGCGCCTTGCGCGCCGCCGCCAGCTGCTGCGCAACCTTCTCGCAGTCGGCATCGGATTCGAGCAGCTTCTGGATGCCGCGCAGCTGTCCCTCCACGCGCTTGAGTCGGAGCACCAGGGCGCGTTTGCGTTCGGGATCGTGGACGGTGGTCATGTCGGCTCCTGTGTAAAGCGGGGTTTGCACCCAGGGCTCTGTCACCGGAACGCCCCACGCATACCCCAACAGGTATTGTAGTGAGGGCGGAATCCGTGCCGGCCAGGTCGTGCTTTTTTGCGTTGACATGAATCCGGAACCACGCTTACCCGAAATCAGAAACCCCTCTGGAAACAAGTTCTTTGCGTCGCATCGATGACAGCCGTTGGTGAAAACCCTGTCACTACCCGGTGGGGTACCACGCATCATGAAACGCCTTTTCAAATCCACTGGAGACATACGATGAGCGAGAAAAAACCCGTCCGTTCGCGCCGCAACATGCTTAAAGGTGCGGCCGTCGCTGCGGGCGCCATGTCGGTCCCGATGATCGCGACCGCGCAAACGACCAGCCTGCGGTTTCAGAGCACCTGGCCCTCGAAAGACATCTTCCACGAATACGCCGCCGACTTCGCCAAGAAGGTCAACGACATGGCGGGTGGCAAGCTCAAGATTGAGGTACTCCCGGCGGGTGCCGTGGTGCCCGCGTTCCAGTTGCTCGAAGCCGTGGCCAAGGGCACGCTGGACGGTGGTCACGGCGTGGTGGCTTACCACTACGGCAAGAACTCGGCGCTGGCCCTTTGGGGTTCCGGCCCGTCCTTCGGCATGGACCCCAACATGTTGCTGGCATGGCACAACTACGGCGGTGGCAAGGCCCTGCTGGACGAGATTTACAAGAGCCTGAACCTGGACGTCACCTCCTACCTCTACGGCCCGATGCCGACCCAGCCCTTCGGCTGGTTCAAGAAGCCGATCGCCAAGACAGAAGACCTCAAAGGCGTGAAGTTCCGCACCGTGGGTCTGGCGGTGGACATGTACACCGACATGGGCGCAGCGGTGAACCCCCTTCCCGGTGGCGAGATCGTGCCCGCACTGGACCGTGGCCTGATCGATGGCGCCGAGTTCAACAACGCCAGCTCCGACAACCTGCTGGGCTTCCCCGATGTGAGCAAGAACTGCATGCTGCAGAGCTTCCACCAGAGTGGCGAGCAGTTCGAGATCTTGTTCAACTCCGCCAAGCTCAAGGCCCTGCCCGCCGAGCTCAAGGCCATCGTGGACTACGCGGTTCAGGCGGCCAGCGCCGACATGAGCTGGAAAGCCATCCAGCGCAATTCGGAAGACTACATTGATCTGAAGAAAAAGGGCGTGAAGTTCTACAAGACACCCGACGCCATCCTGCGCGCGCAGCTCACGGCCTGGGACAAGATCATGGCCAAGAAGGGTGGCGAGAACGCCATGTTCAAGAAGGTGCTCGACAGCCAGCGCGCCTTTGCGCAGCGTGCCGGCCAATGGCAGAACGACTACACGGTCGACTTCAAGATGGCCTACAACCACTACTTCGGCAAGGGCGCCAAGAAAGGCTGATCCTTCGCTTGCACACAGGGGCGCCACCGGCGCCCCTTTCTGTTTCAGACGGGACTCACGATGCAACAATTTCTCTGGGCGGTGGATCGCGCCTCGACATGGTTCGGCAAGCTCTGCGCCTGGGCGGTGGTGGGGTTGACCCTGCTGATCAGCTGGGAGGTGTTTTCGCGTTACGTGCTCAACACGCCACACGCCTGGGTGCTGGACGCGCAGATCATGCTGTACGGCCTGCTCTTCATGACCGCTGGCGCCTACACCCTGGCCAAGAACGGCCATGTGCGCGGCGATGTGCTCTACGGATTCTTCGAGCCGCGCACCCAGGCGTCCATCGACCTGGCGTTGTACATCGTGTTCTTCCTGCCCGGCATCGTGGCGCTGACCTGGGCCGGCTGGACTTTCGCCAACGACTCGCTGGCGATCCGCGAACAGACCTTCAACGCCGACCCGTTGCCGATCTACCCCTTCAAGTTCGTCGTGCCCGTGGCGGGTGCCCTGCTGCTGCTGCAGGGGCTGGTGGAGATCCTGCGCTGCCTGATCTGCCTGAAAACGGGCGCCTGGCCCACGCGGGAGGAGGACGTGGAAGAAGTCGATGTGGACAAGCTCAAGGAGATGGTCCATGTGAAAGACAGCGACATCGAAAGTCTCGACCAGTTGGTGGTCGCCCAGAAAGGCGGCCAGCCATGAAGATCCGCAAAGAGCTCTGGTTCGGCTTCGGGCTGATGGGCCTGATCCTGGCGGGCGTGCTGGCCATGGTGATCAGCGCACCGACCATGACCAACGGCCACTACGGCCTGCTCATGCTGTCACTGGTGGTCGTGGCCATCATGCTCGGCTTTCCCACCGCGTTCACGCTCATGGGCATGGGCATGCTGTTCGCGTTTTTCGCTTACCACTCAGGCGACCAGACCTCCGCGGGAGCGATCCAGCAGACGCTGGACCTGATGGTGCAGCGCGCTTTCTCGGTGATGAGCAACGACGTGCTGATCTCGATCCCGCTGTTCGTCTTCATGGGTTACCTGGTCGAGCGCGCCAACCTGATCGAAAAGCTGTTCCACAGCCTGCACCTGTCGCTGGCGCGCGTGCCCGGCTCGCTGGCCGTGGCCACGCTCGTGACCTGCGCCATCTTCGCCACCGCCACCGGCATCGTGGGTGCGGTGGTCACGCTCATGGGCCTGCTGGCCATGCCGCAGATGCTGCGCGCCGGCTACGATGTGCGGCTGACGGCGGGCTCCATCACCGCAGGCGGCTGCCTGGGTATCCTGATCCCGCCCTCGGTGCTGCTCATCGTCTACGGTGCCACCGCGGGCGTGTCGGTGGTCAAGCTCTACGCTGGCGCCTTCTTCCCCGGTCTCATGCTCGCGGGCCTGTACATCCTGTACGTGATCATCATCGCCAAGGTCAAGCCGGCCTGGGCGCCACCCTTGAGCGCAGAGCAGCGCAGGGTACCGATTCCCGAGCCACTCATGCGCATGGGTGCCACGGGCAATGCCTGGGCCCTCGGGGGACTGCTGAACGGTCTGAAGGGCGCCAACAACCACGGCGTGCCCGCTGGCTACATGCTGCGCCAGCTGGGCATCGTGATGCTGCCCGCCCTGCTGTTCGCCGCCGTGGCCGTGCTCAGCTACCAGAGCGCCACGCGGGTGGTGGCGGTGGAGACCTACGAAGAGCTGCAGCCCATGGGCGCAGGCGCAGCCCCTGAAGCATCGGGCGACGATGCGGGCGGCCTGGCCGAACCCCCCGTCGAAGAAGAGGGCCTGAGCGAGCCACCCTCCTCCGATGGCGACCTGGCCGAGCCACCTGGCGCCGACAGCGATGCCGTGGCCCTGCCCCCAGGTGCCGAGGCAGACACCACCGAACCACCTGCCGACAGCCTGGCCCTGCCTCCGGGCGCCGTCCCCGCCACACCGGCAGCGGCGGGCACCGAGCCGGCGGCCACCACCCAGCCCGCCTCGCAAGGCTACTGGATCGGCCTGGGCGTGGGCGCGCTGGCGCTCGCGGTCTTCTACGGCATCCTGAGCTACGCGCGGCTCGAAGTCTTCAAGATGCTGCTCTCCAGTTTCTTCCCGCTGCTGGTGCTCATCACGTCGGTGCTGGGTTCGATCGTGTTTGGCCTGGCCACGCCCACCGAGGCGGCAGCAGTGGGCGCGCTCGGCGGCTTCCTGCTGGCCGCGGCCTACCGGCAACTCACCTTCAACGTGGTGAAGGAAAGCGTGTTCCTCACCGCCAAGACCAGCGCCATGGTCTGCTGGCTGTTCGTCGGTTCGGCCATCTTTTCGGCGGCGTTCGCGCTGCTCGGCGGGCAGGCGCTGGTGGAACAATGGGTGCTCGGCATGAACCTGAGCAAGACCGAGTTCCTGATCCTCAGCCAGGTCATCATCTTCATCCTCGGCTGGCCGCTGGAGTGGACCGAGATCATCGTGATCTTCATGCCCATCTTCATCCCGCTGCTGGACAACTTCGGTGTCGACCCGCTGTTCTTCGGCCTGCTGGTGGCGCTGAACCTGCAGACCGCGTTCCTCAGCCCGCCGGTGGCCATGAGCGCGTTCTACCTGAAGGGTGTGGCGCCGAAGCATGTGACGCTGAACCAGATCTTCGCCGGCATGCTGCCCTTCATGGGCATCCAGGTACTGGCCATCGTGTTGCTCTACCTGTTCCCCGCCATCGGCATGTGGTTGCCAGAAGTGCTCTACAAATAGGGCCTTCCGCGCGCAGGAGCGGATGTCCCCTTTGAACATGGAGCGCTTCGGCGCTCCATGTTTTTTGGGAAACGGGTTAACATTACGTTTACGTAAACGTCAATCCAAACGGGTTGACGTCGGGTCGTCACTGATGCACCCTGCCAGCCCAACTCCCGGAGACAACATGCCCAATCCGAGCGACGTTTCACTGCCCTTCCCGGCCACGGCTGTCCGAGCCGCCAGGGGCAGCCTCTGGCAAGCCTGGCAGATCGAGCCGGCCAGCAATGGCAAAAACGGGAAGAACGGCAAGGGCCCCTCTCTGGCCTCGTTCAACCCGGGCGCCAAACCCTTTTCCGTCGGCAACAAAAACGCCGACCAGGCCGTGCTGCTGTCTCTGGCCCAGGAAATCGACCGGTTGCAAAACCTCTTTTACGCCGACGGCCGCCACAAGCTGCTGGTGGTCCTGCAGGGCACAGACACCTCGGGCAAGGACGGCACCGTGCGCGGCGTGTTCAGCCAGACCAGCCCGCTGGGCGTGCACACCGTGGGCTGGAAAGCGCCCACCGAGCCTGAGCGCGCGCACGACTACCTCTGGCGCATCCACCAGCAGGTGCCGGCCGCCGGGCACATCACGGTCTTCAACCGCAGCCACTACGAAGACGTGCTCGTGCCGGTGGTCAACCAGTGGATCACGCCCGAGCAGACGCGCCAGCGCTACGCCCACATCAACGACTTCGAGCGCCTGCTGGCCGAGACCGGCACGGTGATCCTCAAGTGCATGCTGCACATCGGGTTCGACGAGCAGCGCGAGCGCCTGCAGGAGCGTGTGGACGACCCGGACAAACACTGGAAATTCAGCCTCGGGGACCTGGACGTGCGCAAGCAATGGCCCGACTACCAGCGCGCCTACGAAGACCTGCTGGGGGCCACCAGCACGCCCTGGGCGCCCTGGACCGTGGTGCCTGCCAACTCCAAGACACACCGCAACCTGATGATCGCCACCCTGGTGCGCGACACGCTCAAGGCGCTGAACC